>QIGV01000213.1 GCA_003230085.1 Gammaproteobacteria bacterium | reverse complement strand
GGTGTTTAGGCGTGCCTCCCGGTTGCGATATCGGGAGGTACGCCATCAATGGGATAGCCTCCCAGTTCTAGTGCTACTCACGATACCCTCGAAGGTTGACAGCCGCCGCATGCTTGTCGGTGCTTGGCTGAGCCGTCATATTTTCATGCGGTGAATAAAGTATTCACCGGGCAATGGAGAAAAATACAATGAGTGAGAGCCAGATAGATAAAGAACCCACATTTCGGGAAAGTGTGGACCTGATGGTAGACCGGGCTATGGCGGCCATCGGGATCGATGAAGGGACAGCCAAGGCCATCAAATCTTGTAATGCCATATTAAAGGTACAGTTCCCAGTCAAGATCCGTGGCAAGACAGAAATTTTTACTGGCTGGCGCGCAGTCCATAGCACACACCGCCTGCCAGCTAAAGGGGGTATTCGATACGCACCTTATGCTAATCAGGATGAAGTTGAAGCCCTCGCGGCATTAATGACTTATAAATGCGCTATCGTTGACGTGCCTTTCGGTGGCTCCAAGGGCGCGTTGCAGATCGATCCTTCTCAGTACGAGCGGGATGAAATGGAAATGATCACCCGCCGTTTTACTTTGGAGCTGACACGAAAAGGTTTTCTCAGTCCGGCAACTAACGTGCCAGCGCCGGATGTAGGTACAGGTCAGCGTGAAATGGCCTGGATGGCGGATACCTATAAACATTTGCATCCCGATGATATCAACTATGTTGCCTGTGTCACGGGGAAGCCCGTCCATCATGGCGGCATCCAGGGGCGGGTAGAGGCTACTGGTCGTGGGGTGCAATATGCCTTGCAGGAATTTTTCCGCCATCCCGACGATGTCCAGGCGGCAAATATGAATGGAAGCCTGGAGGGTAAACGCATCGTGATCCAGGGTCTGGGAAATGTTGGCTATCACGCGGCGAAATTTCTGTCTGAAGAAGATGGGGCGATTATCATCGCTGTCATTGAGCGCGATGGCGCACTGCTGAATAACAAGGGCATTGATATCGAAGATCTCTATCAGCACATGGTACAGCATCGCACGATTAAGAATTTCCCCGGCGCCAAGCTTCAAGAAGATGGCCACAAGGCGCTGGAGCTGGAATGTGACATCCTGATTCCGGCAGCACTAGAAAGCCAGATTACCTTGCGCAATGCAGAGCGGATCAAAGCTAAATTGATCGCCGAGGCGGCCAATGGTCCCGTGACCTATGGTGCGGATGATATCCTCAACAAGCGCGGTATTGTGATTATGCCAGATGCCTATGTGAACGCAGGTGGTGTGACGGTTTCCTATTTTGAATGGATCCGCAATATCTCTCATATACGCCTCGGGCGCATGCAGCGACGCCACGATGAACTGCGTGGAATCCAGATGACGGCTATGCTGGAGGAAGTGACTGGCACAAAGGTTCCAGAGCATTTACGCGCGAGTATATCCCGGGGCGCCAATGAACTTGATTTGGTCAGGTCGGGGTTGGATGACACGATGCGCCTGGCCTACCAGGAGATCCGCAATACCCTGCGGGAGGAGGAAAAGGTTTATGACCTGCGCACTGCCGCCTATGTGACATCCATTCGGAAAATTGCACGTTCCTATCTGGATATCGGTGTTTATTAACAGGCTTTTTCAACAGTCTGTTAAGCGTCTTTTTTCATATTCCTTGTTTCTGCACCTTCTTCTTTTGAGAGTCTACAAAAAGCTTTTTCAGGCCTTCTTGTAGACCTCCGCGCCTTCTTCCTGAAACAGGCGGGCTTTTTCGGCCATGCCTTGTTCCACGGCAACACTGATATCGCTGATGCCAGCAGTTTTCGCATATTCCCGCACTTCCTGGGTGATTTTCATGGAACAGAAGTGGGGGCCACACATGGAGCAGAAGTGGGCCTGTTTGTGGCCTTCTTTGGGCAGGGTTTCATCATGAAATTCGCGGGCACGCTCGGGGTCCAGCCCTAGATTGAATTGGTCCTCCCAGCGAAATTCAAAACGGGCTTTTGACAGGGCATTGTCGCGAATCTGGGCACCGGGATGTCCCTTGGCCAGGTCTGCGGCATGGGCGGCTATTTTATAGGTGATAATCCCTTCGCGTACATCGTCCTTATTGGGTAGGCCGAGATGTTCTTTCGGCGTTACATAACACAGCATCGCCGTGCCATACCAGCCGATCATCGCTGCGCCAATACCGGAAGTGATATGGTCATAGCCGGGAGCAATATCCGTAGTGAGGGGTCCCAGGGTATAAAATGGCGCTTCACCGCATTCCTCCAGTTGCTTGTCCATATTTTCCTTGATCATATGCATGGGCACATGACCCGGGCCTTCGATCATGGTCTGGACATCATGTTGCCAGGCAATTTTAGTCAGTTCACCCAGGGTTTCCAGTTCGGCAAACTGCGCCGCATCATTGGCATCGGCGATAGAACCCGGTCGCAGGCCATCACCCAGGGAGAAGGACACATCGTAGGCCTTCATGATTTCACAAATTTCTTCGAAGTGCGTGTAAAGGAAATTTTCCTGGTGGTGGGCCAGACACCACTTGGCCAGAATCGCACCGCCTCGTGAAACGATGCCGGTAAGCCGCTGGGCTGTTAGCGGGATATAGGCCAAGCGCACGCCAGCATGGATGGTAAAATAATCCACCCCTTGTTCAGCCTGCTCGATCAACGTATCCTGGAAAATCTCCCAGGTGAGTTCTTCTGCCTTGCCATCGACCTTTTCAAGCGCCTGATAGATGGGCACCGTGCCAATGGGGACCGGGGCGTTGCGGATGATCCATTCGCGAGTTTCATGGATATGTTTACCGGTGGACAGGTCCATAACCGTGTCGCCACCCCAGCGGATACTCCAGACCATTTTTTCAACTTCCTCGCCAATGGAAGAGGTTACTGCTGAATTACCCAGGTTGGCGTTGATCTTGACCAGAAAGTTTCGTCCGATAATGACCGGTTCCAGTTCCGGGTGATTGATATTGGCTGGGATGATGGCGCGTCCCAGGGCGATCTCCTGACGGACAAATTCGGTTGTGATTTCCTCAGGAATGTTGGCGCCGAAAGACTCACCGCTATGTTGTTTTTTCAGTTCCGGGTCTTGGCAGGCTTGACGCAGCAGGTTTTCCCGGATAGCAACGAATTCCATCTCCGGAGTGATGATGCCCTTTTTCGCATAATGCATCTGGCTGACATTATGGCCTGTCCTGGCTCTGCGGGGCAGGCGTATGTGTTCAAAACGCAGGTGGGCCAGTTCCGGGTCGTTTACACGTCTTCTCCCGTACTCAGAAGTACATGCCGATAACAGTTCTGTATCTTGGCGGTCTTCGATCCAGGCCTTACGGACATCCTTCAGCCCCTTACGCAGGTTGATTTGCGCATTTGGGTCACTATAAGGGCCGGAAGTATCGTAGACAGTGATTGGCGGATTTTTTTCTAGCCCTGATGTGGCGTGAGTCTCTGCAAGCGTGATTTCTCGCATGGGTACCTGTATATCAGGGCGGCTGCCTTCAACATACAACTTTTGGGAATTGGGAAAAGGTCGCAATACTGATTCATCCAGGCTTGCTGTCTGACTCAGAAAGGATTCGGGAATCGCACTCATTCAAACTTCCTCTCTAATATATTAAGACTGCATCCGTATTGGGTGGCTGCGTCTCTGAGTCGGGCATTATAACACTGCAAAATGATCCTGACTGATTATTCATGAGTGGTAATATTAGCCTTCCAGGGATGGCAGTAACCATGGTCGTTTTCTTGCCTTTATGACTTAAAGCGAATAACCTGTTCACTATGATATAGCAGCAGAATCAGCTTGGGGAGACTATGGAATTGAAACAGGCGCGCTTTAACATGATCGAGCAGCAAATCCGCCCATGGGATGTGCTGGATCAAAATGTTCTTGATCTTTTTGATAAAATACTCCGTGAAGACTTTGTGTCCGAAGATTATCGTCGCCTGGCGTATGCTGATATTGCTATACCGATAGGGCAAGATCAAACGATGATGCCACCAAGAGTTGAAGCTCGTATGGTTCAGGCCCTGGCTATTGACCCTACTGATAGTGTGCTTGAGGTGGGCACGGGTAGTGGTTATGTAACAGCATTGCTGGCAGCAGCAGCCAGGCATGTCTACAGCGTTGAGATCTTCCCCGAACTGCAACTACAGGCATGTAAACACCTGAAAAAATACGATATCACTAATGTTACGCTTGAAGAGGGCGACGGCGCCAGAGGTTGGGACCGGCATGGGTTTTATGATGTTATTGCCGTGACGGGGTCATTGCCGGTTTTGCCCGAATCTTTCCAGGCATCATTAAATCGGGGCGGGCGTTTGTTTGCAGTTGTTGGTGAAGCGCCGGTGATGGAAGCGATCCTGATCACCCGAGTCGGCAATAACAAATTCAGCCGTGAGACACTGTTTGAAACTAATATGACCTCATTGATTAATGCGCCGGTTCGGTCCGAATTTATCTTTTGATTGCCCCCCCATCACAGACTGATATTTCCTAACCGTTGAACATTGCCACATACTTTAATGACTAGGTGTTCTATTCAGAAAAGTTTAGGCCTCGTGGCTTTAGTGGTTACCCTGCTGGCAGCGCCTGTCCATGCTGAAAATCTGCTGGATATCTTCCGGCAAGCTGTCGAAAATGATGCTGTCATCAGGGCTGCAGCGGCAAAGAGGGCTGCAGCCGGCGAGTCACGACCCCTATCCCGAGCGCTGCTGTTGCCCAATTTTACCTTCAGTGCAGACTATAGTCGCGGTAGAAATGAAATCATCAGCTCAGGCAGTCCCTTTTTTCGTCCTCAGGAGGTCTTCTTCTGGTCCAAGGGGTACAGCCTTACGCTGACCCAACCAATTTATAACCGGGACTATTTTGTTCAGTTAAAGCAGGCCGATGCCATCATCAAGAGCGCCGATGCTGATTTCGCTGCAGCTCAGCAAGATCTTATCATTCGGGTAACCGAGGCATATTTTAATATCCTTGGCGCAATGGACAATCTTGAGTTTGTCCTTGCTAACAAGGTCTCTATCCAGCGCCAGCTCGACCAGGCAAAACAGCGCTTTGAGGTTGGGTTAATTGCAATCACGGATGTCCATGAGTCCCAGGCGGCATTCGACAATGCCAGGGCTCAGGAAATTGAAGCTCAAAATCTGCTATCCAATACCCGCGAGGCCATGCGGATTATTACGGGGAGGCAGCATGAAAATGTTGCCATATTATCTGCGGAAATACCGCTGATCAAACCTGAACCAGCTAATATTGAAAGCTGGAGTGAGACTGCCCTGGTGCAAAATTTCCAGGTTATTGCGCGTGAGTATCAGCTGTTGCTAGCCCAGGAAGAGGTTAAGCGGCGGCGCAGCGGCCATTTGCCTACCCTGGATCTGAGCGGTAGCCACCGCTATTCGGATGTTGACGATGGTTTTTTTGGTGGCAGCGAACGAGAGGACAGTTCTATCGGTTTAGTGTTTAATCTACCTATCTATCAAGGAGGTGGTGTCAATGCCCGGGTACGCGAGGCCTTACACCTACAGGATCAGGCCAGGGAAGAACTGGAGCTCAGACGACGGGAGACATTACGACAGGCGCGGGATTCCTATCTCAATGTTCTTGCGGGGATAGAGACCGTCAAGGCGCGCACCCAATCTGTGGTTTCAGCCCAGAGCGCGCTGGATGCTACGGAGGCGGGCCTGGAGGTGGGTACCCGAACCACGGTTGATGTATTGAATGTGCGCCAGAATCTATTATTGAACAAACGGGATCATGCGCGTTCCCGGTATACTTTTTTGCTGAATACGTTGCGCCTGAAGCAAGCCGCTGGCAGCCTGATGCCACGCGACCTGGAACAGCTCAATGCCTGGCTAAAATAACCAGCATCACACCCCGCCACAAATCGCATCAGACCATCCGGAAGTGCCGCCATTGTTATAGGCTCTGAGACGGAAACAGACATTATCTCCGGGGAGTAATCCCAGTTCAGTATAGGGATCGTACTGCTGTGATGGCGTCAAGGGCTCAAATCCTACAGCGGTTGCCGGCAGATTCGTAATTTCTACGTCTGCAGTATCAGGCGTTGGCCCATAATATATGATGTAGCCGAGTACGCCTCCCGGATTGGATAACCAGGACAGCGTTAGTATGTCGTTGGGCGAAGTAAAACTGGCACCATAGATTTCAATTTCATTAATGTCAGAGTTATTCACGCCAAAGTAGTTGGGCAGAGTAGCAGAGTTTATTGTGAGTCGCAGATATCGGGCATTAATCGGGTTAAATGTCGCGTCAGTCCATTGCAGGGGAGCAGATTGGGCATTGGATATAACATCCGTCCAGTTGATGCCATCCAGTGAGATCGCAAGTGTATAGGTATAAGTTTTGCCCCATTGGTACGCGGCGAAAGAAATTTTTGCCATGTTGACCAATTGTGGAATACCCAGGTCCAGCGTAACCCACTGTGGTGTCCCTGATCCGGACCACTTTGTGTTCAGATCTCCATCGATGGCATTTTCTGCCACCTCCCCCGTTGTAATCAGATAGTCCGAAGCTGTAATTGCCGGTATGTAAATCTGAATTGATGGAATATGATTGCCGTATATTTCAATTTCATTAATCTCGCTATTACTTGGTGTCAGGCTACCAGGGAGATTGGCAGAATTTATTGTGGTGCGCACATAACGAGCGTTGATGGGGTTGAATGTCGCTTCGGTCCATTGCAGAGGCATTGACTGGATATTGATGATGACATCTGTCCAGTTGATCCCATCCAGTGAAGTGGCAATGGTGTAATCAAAGGTCTTGCCCCACTGATAGGAAGAGAATGAGATCCTGGCTTTACTGACGAGTTGTGGAATACCCAGGTCTGCTGTTATCGACTGAGACATCCCGGGAGCCGCCCATTTCGTGGCCAGGTTTCCGTCAGCAGCATTCCCGGCTACTTCACCAGTAACGGTAATAAAATCAGAGGCAGTAATGGTGGAGATGTTGAGTAAGCCGGCATTCTGGTTGATACTAAAGTCGATGTCGTTTGCTTCACTCTTGCTATGGGTGAGCAGCATCGCGCAGATCAATAGAGCTGTAAATAGTCTCCCTGGTTCAATCCAGAAATGCCGGAAACAGATCTGAGTCGCTGGTACCCACTGCAAGCCATTTGTCATAACGTAATATATCCCATCTGGCACTTCGTAAATCCAGCGCAATATAGGCAGGAACAACAGGGTACATCTCTGCACTCTGCATATCTTTCAGTCTGCACCTAATTATTACGTGGGTGGACAAGACTATCCGGTGTCAGTCCTTCAATAAAATCAAATTCAACATGTCACCACACAACCAGTGAATGTGGCTGCGTTTCCGTTCATACCATTTTTCTGTGCAAGCCCAGAATAGACATGCGCTAATGAGATGAGTTTCTGCTTCCTTACATTTGCGGGGGGGTAACAGGTCGAACTCAATGGAGCGTCTAACATGTATTCCTCTCTTAACTAGAGAGACAAGGGGATTTAGTAAAAGTTCATTGATACCTTGAAACTATAATCAAAATGCCGTGTCATATAAAACGTTCTGGGTTGTTACCACAATATACGGCAAGGCACGACCAATCGTCAAAGATATGGCGGATTAAATGATTAATGCTGTTTAAGTTAAGGCTTGGCTTTTATAATCAACGTAAATTCCAAAACTCAAGACATTGATCAGCCAATATCTGATGGTCGTGGTTTTGAATGAGTGCTCGTCATCCTGTTAGGGCATTGTGTTTAATTTGCAGATGCTGAAATAAGATCTTGAAATTAATCGAGTAACTCATTATATTGCGAGGATTCATGCGATGTCTTTGGACACGGAGTACCTGGAATGGAACATGGATTTACACGCAATGCGCCGCAAGCCATATAGCAATGACATGCTAGCAACCCTTAGCCTCTCTTTATTTCCATCTTGTTTTTTTTTTACGCAATGCCGATACGGTTAATCAGGTGGTCTTGCCAGGCGGGTGGAACTTTCTTGAGAGCATGATCGTTGAGTAACGAATCGCACATTAAATCAGGAGCAACATCATTTTAAAACTATCTGCATTGATCCCGGTATCGGGAATTTTGGCTCTCAGCTTGATTCTGGCAGCCTGTAACAATAATGGTGGTGGTGAGCTTAACAGTGGCATTGACAATCCATCCGCCACAAATTTATCTCCGCAACCATTTTCTACACCTGATAGTTTGTCCTCGAGCAATATTGTCACGGGAGTTACCGGAACTGTAAGCGACGCCACAATCAGTGTGATCGATGGTGATGGCACACCTCTCTTTTTTGGCCTTGGTGACGAGAGAGCAAGCTACTCAGTTACGCTGCCACCCAGCACGACCTACCCTGTCCTTGTTACAGCAACGAATGGTATTGACCTCGTGACTGGACTGTCACCAGTTATTTCCATGGTTTCAGTCATTGAAAGCCCGGTGAATACAACTTCGAATATTAATCCGTTTACTACGCTGATTGTCAAGACGGCTCAGGCAATGCCCGGCGGTCTCAATTCAAGCAATCTGGATATGGCAACTCAGAACATTGTCATGGGCCTCAGTTTTGGGCTTAATATTGTGAATATGCCTGATCCCATAGCTATGCCTATCACCGCGCAAAATATTGCAACTATGATCAAGGCGGGGAGAGCGCTTACTGAAACGATTCACCGCAGTGTGTCAGAAATAAATTTGGCGGGTGGCTTCATAAATGAAGACGAGCTACTCGTCGCACTGGCAGCGGATATGATTGATGGGAGCCCCGACGGTATTGGTGCTGCCGGTGCTGATCCTTTTTTGAGTGCGGTAGTTAATGTGGTTTCAGCCCAGGTGATGGTGGAATCTCTCGGTAACAATCTCCAGGTGGATGGATTACCGGTCGCTGTAGGCATGGATAGTGCCATCAAGACTGTTATCCCCACTGCGCTATCAAGTGTTTCGGATCTGGTAGTCTCGGGAGAAATGCTTGCGCACACTAAGTTAGTGATCCACGCTGCGCAGTCTGTGACTGCCAGCGATGATACGAGTTTACGCGCCATTATATCAGCCATTGCCAGCCTTGATGCCGATATGCTGCCAGTAGATATCGCGCCGCTACTCCCTGCAAACGGAAGCGCCGCGTTCAATGTGGCAATCAATAGTTTGGTATCAACGGCGGATAGTATGGTTTACCAGTCTGTCCTGAGTGCATTTTCTGGCGTTCATCAGCATCGGCTGATTTCACTGGCCTGGTATCCTGGTGCGGAAGCTGATGGATATATTATTCACGCCGGACCTACACCATCCACTGCGACCTCAAAAGTATCGGTGATCGCTACTGCGTCAGTCGAGCTTGATGCACAGACCGACCTGGGCCTTAGTCCGGGAGACAGCGTTTGTTTCAGTGTCAAGGCATTTAATGCTGCAGGCGTTTCCGGATTTTCCGCGCCTGTCTGTACCGTTATCTAGCTGCTACTCGTAAACAGGCAGGTTGTGTAGAAGGAGATACAAGTCTACAGTCCGCAAATGAGAGGCAGCTATTTAGTGCCTGGCATTGATCAAGTTATTTGAGTGTATATTCAGTGCCGCAATAGGGGCATATGGCATGACCAGTCTCCTCTACAGGTAGGTAGACACGCGGATGAGCGTTCCACAGGCTCATGCTGTCTAGTGGACAATGCAATGGCAGATCAGTCGGAGTGATCTCATAAATACGGGGCTTGCTGGATTGTTCTTCAGTGTGGTTTTCCATGGGTGATGCCGAATTAGTATCAGTCACGATTGCCTCCAAGTGATCTCATGTTACCTGCCAATTTATTCCTGTGCTATGAATTGCGTGAATGTTTGCGGGAGCGCACATCTGTCTTTCCGCCTATTTAGCCACGGTTAACCATTCCGGATGGGTATTCCGGCGTCCATGGACCTGGTCAAAATACAGGGTTTGCAACTGCTCTGTGACAGGCCCCCTGCCACCGTTGCCGATTGACCGGCCATCAACCTCGCGGATAGGTGTAACTTCTGCAGCGGTGCCGGTGAAAAAGGCCTCGTCAGCGATGTAGACTTCATCCCGGGTAATCAGTTTTTCCTTGACTGGTATGCCCAGCTCAGCCGCCAGTACTAAAATTGTGTCCCGTGTGATGCCGTCAAGAGCGGAGGTTAGAAAAGGTGTGTACAGTATATTATCGCGGACGATAAAAATATTTTCACCGCTGCCTTCTGCAACGTATCCCTGGGCATCGAGCAACAGTGCTTCATCGCAGCCGCAGGCCAGGGCCTCGTTCAATGCCAATATTGAGTTGATATAGGCACCGTTGGATTTGGCCTTGCACATCGTGACATTGACGTGATGACGGGTATAGGAGGAGGTTCGCACACGGATGCCATTTTCAATGTTATCGGCCCCCATATAGGAGCCCCATGTCCAGGCGGCAACCATGACATGGGTTTCGAGGTTATCTGCACGCAGCCCCATTCCTTCTGCACCGAAGAAGCACATAGGACGGATATAACCGAACTCCATGTCATTTTCACGAACAGCGCTACAGATTGCCGCATTGATGGTGTCTTTATCATAAGGCATGGGCATATTCATAATGTGGGCGGAGCGAAACAGGCGGTCAGTATGTGCGTGCAGCCGGAATATAGCGGTTCCCTGCTCGGTTTTATATGCCCGAATGCCTTCAAACACACCCAGACCGTAATGGAGTGTATGGGTAAGCACGTGCACCTTGGCCTCACGCCATGGTACCAGCTTACCATCCATCCAGATGACGCCATCACGATCTTCCATACCCACAATGCTCATAGATCAATATTCTCCAAATTTTTAAATATACCGGACTGTTGATTGTAGCTAAAATGCCTGTCTATTTCATGAGTATGTGAATCCTTGTCTAGTCTGACAGCATTTTCTTCCATATCGTCCTGACCATCTGTCGGTCTTTCTTGAATGCCATGTCCTCTATAATCGCGGTCTGTTCCTGCAAAACCAGGCGGTGAATCGCTTTGCGATAGTCACGGTAGGTCTTGCTTAGGTGGCGAGTCTCTGTGCCAGGCATCAGCCCCAGTCGGCCGAAGTCCTCCAGAAGGCGAACATTATCGGTATGGGCGATTAACTTCGGATGATCATGGGCCCACCGCAGTACACCGTACTGGACAATAAATTCAATATCTGCCAGTCCGCCATGGTCGTGTTTGATATCAAACAGGCCGGGTCTGGGGTGGGAAAATTCATCCCGCATACGCTGCCGCATCTCATTGACATCACGGCGCAGGCTGTTGGGATCACGCTGGTGGGTGAGGACAGTAGAGCGGATGTCATCAAATTGCTGCGCAATGGCTGGATTGCCATTGATGAATCGGGCGCGCACCAGAGCCTGGTGCTCCCAGGTCCAGGCCTCCTTTTCCTGATAGCGGTAAAAGGCATCAATCGGACTGACCAGCAGCCCTGATGCACCACTAGGCCTCAAGCGCATATCCACTTCATATAGCACGCCGGCAGCAGTATGGGTGTTGAGAATATGAATGATGCGCTGTCCCAGGCGAATATAATGTTCCTGTTCAGCTGTTGTTCTGGCCTGATGGAGGAAAACCAGATCAAGGTCGGATCCATAGCCCATTTCAATGCCACCCAGCTTGCCATAACCGATGATGCCGAACTTGATTTTGTTGAAATGAGCCCCTGATTTTTTTCCAGCACCTCCCCGAGGGGCGATTTTTTTTCGGTCTAGCAACTGCTGCTCCGCCAAAGACAATACATGTGTCAATGTGACTTCGGCAATTTCTGTCAGGTGGTCGCTAACAACCATCAACGGTATGATGTCCATGACGTCGGCCGTTGCCACTCTAAGTATATTGACCTGCTTGAAATATCGTAGCGTATCCAATTGTTGTTCATGATCCTGGCGAGGTATTCGCTCAAGTAGCATCTGTAATTCATTATGGAGCGCAGCCCTGTCCAAGGGGGCATACAGGGTGCGTGGGTCCAGCAGTTCATCCAGCAGCACTGGATGCCTGGTGAGCATCTCGCTAATCCATGGGCTGGCAGCGCACAGCTTTACCAGTTGTGACAAGACCAGGGGGTTTTCCGATAGCAAGGATAAATACGCCGTACGTCGGGTGATGGCCTCGATAAGATCCAGCAGTCTGATCAGGGTGGTGTCCGGGGCCGAAGAAACGGATGCTGCATGCAGCAGCAAGGGCATCAAGCGGTCGAGACGCTGGCGCCCCTGCGCACTGAGCGCTCGGCAGGCATGGCTCTGTTGCAGGGCGTGGATTCTACGCAAGGATTCGGCTGAATCTGAAAATCCGGCATCGAGCAACATCTGATTGGCTTCTTCTTCTGACACGCTGCCTTGCCAGACGGAATTCAGGAAGTAGTGGTTGTCGTTCTTGCCTGGATTGCTGACGGAGAGCTGGGGTGCTTCAAATACCTGCTCAAAATGGCTCTGTACGTGGTTGCGATGGTAGTCCAGTTGATGCACAAAATCTGTCCAGTCCCGGTAGCCCATGGAGAGGGCAAGACGGTATTGGTCTACTTTTCCGTCAGGCAGATGGTGTACTTGCTCGTCGGCCCAGGCCTGCAAGCGATTTTCCGTACGTCGCAGAAATTGATAGGCATGCGCCAGATCCTGGCTGACATGTTCAGGTAGATGCCCATCTTGTGTCAGTCGCTCCAGAACCTGCAGGATGCCGCTGATCTGAAGTCCCGGTTCACGCCCTCCCCGGATAAGCTGAAAGACCTGTCCTATGAACTCGATTTCACGGATTCCGCCTGGCCCTGTCTTGATATTCTCCTGTAATTCTTTTTTAGCGACCTCCCTGTTAATCATTATTTTCATCTCGCGCAGCGATTCAAGAACGCTGAAATCGAGATAGCGGCGGTATATAAATGGCTTCAGCATTTCAATCAGTCGAGAATTCTGCTGAAGATCGCTACCAACAGGTCGAGCCTTGATCATGGCATAACGTTCCCATTCCCGACCCTGGGACTGGTAGTACTCTTCCAGTGCATCGAAGCTCATGACCAGCGGGCCGCTACTGCCATAAGGGCGCAGGCGCATATCGACTCTGTAGACCCAGCCATCCTCTGTATGACTACTGAGTATATTGATCAAGTCTTGCCCGAGCTGGGTGAAGAATGCTGTAGTGCTGATATAAGGCCGTTTGCCCCGGGTTTCACCGTCATCGGGGTAGCAAAATATCAGGTCGATATCCGATGAAAAATTGAGTTCACCGGCACCCAGTTTTCCCATTGCCAGCACAACCAACGACTGCTTGCGTTGGCGTTGCTCGTCCCAGGGGGTACCTAATAATTTACATTGCCACAGATACAGGCGGTCCAGCGTGGCCGAGATGAGATGTTCCGCCAGCAGTGAGAGATCTCTGAGCGTCTCCTGCAGCGGGGCCCATCCGCTCAGGTCACGCCAGGCAATACGCGTCATCTCACGGCGGCGTATCTGGCGCAGCGTCCTCGCCAGGTTCACCTCACTGTCGGCTTTGCAGATGGATTGATGTATCAATTGGTGGTAATGGTGTTCCGGATAGGCAAGCAGTAGATCACCACTACACAATAGTTCCGAGAGCATTTCCGGGTAACGGCTGCAGTTCTGAGCCACAAATTCGCTCAGAGACCATACCAGGAAGAGGTTAGCAAGTAGTTCAGGGTGGTCGGGTACGGTGACATTCTGCTCCCTGGCCGCTCTGGAATAAGCTTCCCAATCCTTTTCAACTTGGGAGCGTAGAGGTGCTGGTATTGTCCGAAAATCAGGATTGATTGATGATGATTTCATTGTTTATCCGTATTCAAGCCGGCTCGGAATGTGCCGATATCTATGTGTAGTGATACCTATAAGAAACCTCCCATAGCAGAGCACGATAATGGAATTTACAGATTACCTCAAACTAATGGTTGCCAAAGATGACAGATTACCTCAAACTAATGGTTGCCAAAGATGCCTCTGATCTCTATTTGACAGTAGGTGCGCCACCCAGCATGAGAATCCAGGGCCGCCTGGTACCGGTAGATAAGTCACCTATCCCGCCGGGTGGTACACAAATGATCGCCTATAAGATCATGAGCAAAGACCAGGCTGCCGCCTTCGAAGAAAACCCGGAAATGAACCTGGCGATATCGGAGGGGAAGACGGGACGCTTCCGAGTTAATATTTTCAAACAGCGCAACCAGGTTGGGCTTGTGATTCGAAATATCAAGACCAAGATACCGAATATGGAGGAGTTGGGTTTACCGCCGATTTTGACCAAGCTGATAATGCAAAAACGCGGACTAATCCTCTTTGTCGGTGCCACAGGATCTGGTAAGTCAACTTCTCTGGCGTCCCTGATTGACTATCGCAACAATAACAATGCCGGGCATATTATTACCATAGAGGATCCGATAGAGTTTGTGCACTCGCATAAACGCTCGATTATCAACCAGCGTGAAGTGGGTTACGATACGAAAAGCTATGAAGAGGCCCTTAAAAATACGCTACGTCAGGCCCCGGATGTCATTTTGATCGGTGAAATCCGTGATCGCGAGACCATGGAGCATGCCATTGCATTCGCTGAGACCGGCCATCTGGCCATCTCGACGTTGCATGCCAATAATTCCAATCAAGCCTTCGATCGCATTATCAACTTTTTTCCAGAAGACCGCCAAAGGCAGCTGCTAATGGATTTGTCGCTGAATGTGCGCGGCATCGTTTCGCAGCGTCTGATACCATCTCTTGATGGCAAGCGGGCTGCAGCTTTTGAAGTGCTGTTGGGTAGCCCGGTGATTTGTGATCTTATACTGAAAGGGGATATACACAAAATCAAGGACATTATGGAGCGTTCCGAGAATGTCGGCATGCAGACCTTTGATGGCGCCTTGTATCGTTTGTATAAGGAAGATCGCATCTCATACGAAGAGGCCATACGTAATGCCGATTCGCAAAACAATCTACGCTTGCGAATTGATCTGGAGGAAAAAGACAGCCGCGCCTCTGGCTCTAATTTGAGATTGGAAGAGGATGATAACGACTCCCAGTCAAATGTTTTTTCACTTTAAAGAGTGAAACGTAAAATGTGAGGTGTGAGGTTAGAATAGCAGACATCTGTTACCCCAAATAAAAAAAGCCCCACCAGTATTACTGGCGGGGCTTTTTTTCAGTCAGATGAGCGGGAAAGCTTACATCATGCCGCCCATACCGCCCATACCGCCCATGCCACCCATATCCGGCATGGCTGCGCCCTTATCGTCCTGCGGGACCTCGGCCACCATAGCTTCGGTAGTGATCATCAGGCCAGCAACAGAACCGGCGTTTTGTAAGGCGCTACGCGTGACCTTGGTGGGATCCAGAATACCAAACTCCAACATGTCACCATACTCGCCCAGCGCGGCGTTGTAACCGTAGTTGCCTTTACCTTCAACAACCTTGTTAAGCACTACGGAAGGCTCGTCACCGGCATTGCTGACAATCTGGCGCAGTGGCTCTTCCATTGCCCGAGCTGCGATGGCGATACCGGCATCCTGGTCATGGTTGTCACCCTTGATAGCTTTTACAGCCTTCAGAGTACGAATCAGGGCAACACCACCGCCTGCGACCACGCCCTCTTCGACAGCGGCCCGGGTGGAGTGCAGTGCATCTTCAACGCGTGCCTTCTTCTCCTTCATTTCAATCTCGGTAGCGGCACCAACCTTGATCACAGCAACACCGCCTGCCAGTTTGGCAACCCGTTCCTGCAGCTTCTCACTATCGTAATCGGAGGTGGATTCCTCAATCTGGGCGCGGATCTGGGTCACCCGGGCTTCGATATCCGCTGGCTTGCCGGAACCGTCAATGATCGTGGTGTTGTCTTTGGTGATCTGGATCTTTTTGGCATTGCCCAGATGTTCTTCTGGTGTCGCCTTCTCCAGTGACAGACCGATCTCTTCAGAAATGACCTGGCCGCCGGTCAGAATAGCGACATCTTCCAGCATAGCCTTGCGGCGGTCGCCAAAGCCTGGCGCTTTAACAGCAGCGACCTTAACGATGCCGCGGATGTTGTTAACCACCAGCGTGGCCAGAGCTTCGCCGTCAACATCTTCCGCAATGATCAGCAGAGGCTTGCCTGATTTGGCGACACCTTCAAGCAAGGGCAGCAAATCGCGGATGTTGGAGATTTTCTTGTCGAATAACAGGATGTAGGGATTCTCCAGTTCGATGCTCATGTTTTCCTGGTTGTTGATGAAGTAAGGAGACAGATAACCACGGTCAAACTGCATGCCTTCAACAACCTCCAGCTCGTTATCGAGTGTGGAGCCTTCTTCGACTGTAATGACGCCTTCCTTACCCACCTTACCCATGGCATCGGCAATAATGCGTCCGACAGCCACGTCCGAATTGGCAGAGATGGTACCGACCTGCGCAATGGACTTGTCATCGACGCAGGGCTGGGAGATCTTTTTGAGTTCATTGACTGCGACTGATACGGCCTTGTCGATGCCACGCTTGAGGTCCATCGGATTCATGCCGGAGGTCACTGCCTTCATGCCCTCGCGCAGGATGGCCTGGGCGAGCACCGTTGCGGTTGTGGTGCCGTCACCTGCTACATCAGAGGTTTGGGATGCGACTTCCTTAACCATTTGCGCACCCATATTTTCAAACTTGTTGTCCAGCTCGATTTCCTTGGCGACAGAAACGCCGTCTTTGGTTATCGTGGGCGCACCGAAACTCTTATCCAGGACAACATTGCGTCCCTTGGGTCCCAGGGTGACCTTAACGGCATTTGCCAGAATATTTACCCCATCCAGCATACGATGATGGGCTTCACTACCGAATTTAACTTCTTTTGCTGACATTCTTAGAATCCTCTCAACTCAAAATAGGTTTTTGTTTCAAAATGGGAAATAAATGATGCGAACCAGGATTAGCCTTCAACAACGGCCATGATGTCATCTTCGCGCATGACGACCAGTTCCTCGCCACCCATTTTGACTTCGGTGCCTGAGTATTTGCCAAACAGCACCTCGTCGCCAACACTGACATCCAGGGGACGCACATCACCGTTTTCCAGTATCTTTCCCTTGCCGATCGCGATGACTTCCCCGCGAATAGGTTTTTCTGTAGCAGAATCAGGAATTACGATACCGCCTGGGCTGGTGCGCTCCTCTTCTTTGCGGCGAATAATCACGCGGTCATGTAACGGTCTCATGTTCATATGCTTTCTAGCCTCCATAAAATTCTTTAAAAACAAATAGTTAACAATAAATATTGCGGCCTTGCCAAATTATTAGCACTCCTGGCCAGCGAGTGCCAATAATAATAGGGGCGAAAAAGTGAGAGTCAAGGCGACAGGGCAAATTTTTTTAATTATTTGCGCTATTTTGCCGGGTGGTCCATCAATACAACCTTGATGGACCACTAACGGGCAATATAAATCAGTATTAACAGGATGATGACAAGCTGGATAGCGGAAAGGACGCGCCAGAAGGCAGTCGGGTTTCTTTCAAGAAGTGGGGCGGATGAAAGTTTGATGAATGCCGGGTTGGGGTGAGACAAATCATAAATAAATTCCGATTTAGCTTCATAGCGGCGTTTGGGGTTTTTGTGCACCGCCTTTTGCAGGGCGGCATCTACCCATGCCGGGATTTCCTGATGATATTTATTGGCGGGTTGGTAGCTGACCCTATTGATGGCGCGTACAGACAGGGGACCGCCATAGGGTAGTTTTCCAGTGAGCATTTCATAGGTAATGACGCCCAGTGAAAACAGGTCAGATCGGTAACTGCCGGCATAGCCCTCAAAGTATTCCGGTGCAGCATAATCCAGGGTGCCCAGGGGGTGGTCACGTTTCACCGGCGCAGCGATTTCCTGGATACCGGCGATGCGCGTGGATCCAAAGTCGACTATTTTAACTGTGTCGTGATTATCGATGACAATATTTTCCGGCTTGAGATCCTGGTGAAGCATTTCCAGGCGATGAAACGCCCGCATGCCCATGGCGATTTGTTCAATAATCGGACGGACCTCCGAGAGTGGTGGTAGCGGGTGGTCATTCATCCATTGTTTGAGCGTCTGACCTTCCAGATACTCAGTGACGTAGTACAAAAAGCGCCGTCGCCGCGTGGCTTCCACAACCTTGAGTACATGGGGATTATTGATACGTCTTCCGGCCCATTCTTCGTGGAGGAATCGGTCGATATATTCCGGGTCGTCTTCAAAATTAACAGAAGGCGTTTTGATCACAACCCGGGTGTCGGTTTCGGTATCCAGGGCCAAATAGACTTGAGTGCGATTACTGGCGTGCAGTTCCCGCAGGATGCGATAGCCATCCATGATCATGCCGTTTTCAAGCGGCGGTGGGAAAGGGAGCTCTGTGAGCTGCCGATAAAATTCCTCCTCATCCTGGGGAGGCAGGTTTTCTATGGCAAAGACCTGGCAGGTGGCGTTGTCATCGCTACCCTTCTCCAGGGCCTTGGCGACGATTGCCCGGGGAGCCCGTTCCAGGTTGGCTCGATACTCAACAAGCAGGGATTTTAGTGCTTTGTCATTAATCCATCCATGGACGCCGTCCGTGGTTAATATGAATACATCACCGGTTTCAACCGGTAGGCTGCGGTAGTCAATTTCCAAATGAGTATCAGCACCGATAGCACGACATAGGAAAGTTTTTTCTCCCGCTCCCCACATTTGATGGTCTCGCGTCAGGCATTCCAGTTCCTGATTGCGCAATCGAAAGATGCGGGTGTCGCCAATATGAAATAGATGGGCAGTGGCGGATTTGATAATCACGGCGCTCAGGGTGGTAATCATGCCATGAGCCGAGCCATATTTTTGTTGGCCCTGCCCATGTAGCCAGCGATTGAGTGCGCCCAAAACCCGTTGCCCGGATGTCTTGACCACCCATGACTCAGGAGTACTGTAGTAGTCGCCGAGTAGGCCCTGAACACAGGCTTCACTGGCCTCCCGGCCACCTGCACTGCTGCTTACACCGTCAGCGATGACGACAGCGATACCCTTGGTTGTCAGTAGGGGTTCTTCGGGAATACGTATCCCGCAGGAGTCTTCATTGACCTCTTTGAGTCCTTTGTCGCTATATTGGCCGGCACTGATTGAGAGCTTTGATTGCACAGTTTTTTATTTCCCAGGCGACGCCTGTTTATAGGTTTGTTTTCATCCAGAAAACCATTAGCTGACCTCTATCATCTGTACGGTACCATCAGGTAGGGTCTCAACCATATGGCCTTTGGGTTCATC
>QIGV01000013.1 GCA_003230085.1 Gammaproteobacteria bacterium | reverse complement strand
GACTGGATTGCCAAACCGTGTGTTACTGGCAGATCGTGTACAACACGCCCTTCTTTCAGCGCGGCGGGATAATTCGACGCTTGCCCTGTTGCTTACCGATCTCGATCATTTCAAGGAGATCAACGACACACTGGGACACCACAGTGGCGATATCATTCTAAAACAGGTGGCACAGCGCATGCGGATGCTGATACGTAGTACTGATACTGTCGCCCGTCTGGGCGGAGATGAATTTGCCATTCTGCTGCCTACCACTGACAGAAACCAGGCGCAGAAAATTGTCGAAAAAATTATTAAATCGATAGAGCAGCCTTTTGATTTGCAGGGGCAAACATTTGTCCTGGGTTCAAGTACCGGTATTGCCCTGTATCCCGAACATGGTGATGATGGTAGTACCTTGTTGCAGCGGGCGGATGTCGCCATGTATCTTGCCAAGCGGGAGCATCTGGGGTTTGCGGTCTATGAAACAGATCTAGATCAACATAGTCTTGAATATCTGACCCTGAAGAGCGAATTACGCAAAGCCATTAAGAAAAAACAGTTGGTTTTGAACTATCAGCCCGTTATCGATATGAAAAGTGGCCGTGTGAGTGGTGTGGAGGCGTTGGCACGTTGGAACCATCCTGAGCGCGGCCTTTTACTGCCGGATGATTTTATTCCCCTTGCAGAGCAAACGGGTCTAATCAGAGATCTGACAACATGGGTGCTGAAGGAAGCGGCACGTCAGTGTCGCGAGTGGCAATCATTGGGCCTTGAATTACGCATTGCCGTTAATCTTTCAGTTTACAATCTCTATGATACCCGTTTCCCGGAATATGTTCTCCAGATAGTCGATGAGATGGGCTCATCTTCCGCCAGGCTGCGTCTTGAAATTACCGAAACCGCGATTATGTCAGGTCCGGCAAATGCCCTGGATATATTGAACCGCCTCAGTGCTGAGGGCGTCAGAATATCGATTGATGATTTTGGTACGGGCTATTCATCGCTATCTTATCTGAAACAGCTTCCTGTGGATGAGCTCAAAATCGACAAATCATTTGTGACAGGCATGGCAGTGGATAATGATGATTCCGTGATTGTGCGATCTACAATTGATCTGGCACATAACATCGGGCTCAAGGTAGTCGCAGAGGGTGTGGAAGATGAACAGACCTACCAATTACTGACAGGACTGCACTGTGACGCTGTCCAGGGTTTTTATATGAGCAAACCGCTGTCAGCTGAAGACCTGTTAATCTGGCTGCGCGAATCTCGATGGGGTGTCAAGAGAGAAGTGCACTGACTTTGACATAGTCGGGATTTATGTAAGTAACAGCGCCAGGTTTGAGCCTGTTATCGTCCCGAATGAGATATTAAGGAATGGTAGCAATGTCGCGACAGGAGTCATTCGCTTCTATTTAACAAATGAGGGCTGTCGGCCAAATCGCGTCATTGCGAGCGAAGCGCGGCAATCTTCTTCAGATACACACCTCTACGTACAGGTCTCTCCATTCCGGATTGCTGCTTTCAATCAGTCTGATTTTCACTTTTCTTGAACCTGCCTTTATTTGTTTTTCCCGAGAAATGGCTTCGTACATGTCCTCAAACAGTTCAAAGTAAACCAATCTAGTCAGATTATATTTACTACTGAACCCTTTCGTCACCTTGCTCTTATGTTGCCATATCCGATTGGTCAGAAAATAGAAAACCGGGGTCAGACTTCAGTTTCTAGCGCATTAAGAAAACTGTAGTCTGACCTCGGTTTTAGAAACTGAAGTCTGACCCCGGTTTTCCGCTTCGCTCGCAATGACAAAATAAGGGCTGAGTTGGTCGTTGGCAGTCTATCTCTACTTAATTCTAAATGACGGCTCTCAGTATCAACTTGACGCTTGTGTGTCAAAGGGCCTGATTACTTGAAATCTGGTCATGTATATTTGTGGCCGCCGTTTTCGGTGATTGCAAGTGATTTGCCCCTTGCCCCCTTGATGGGAGTCAAGTACGGCATGACGGTGAATCGAAGGGGCAGTCTTGCGGTTGTTGTCGAGAGTGGCTTGATGCTGTTAATTCCCCTCTATTCAAATTTTGCAACAAAACCCTCATCTGCCGAAAGCGATACCGGGCGGTAGACGTCAATTTTTCTGAAAAACTGGTCGACGACATAGATGCGGCCATCTTCATCAACATCAATGCCGGCCGGGAGCATGTATTTTCCGGGCATGCCTGACTGACCACGATTACCTATGTGCATGAGTAACTCACCCTGCGGATTGAAAATCTGGAAATTCCCGAATGCGGTGTCAATAACATAGATGTTGCCTGAGGGGTCAGTGGCAATACCCTTGGGGCGGGCGAATTGCCCCGGCAGGCGGCCGACGGTTCCGAAGTTGAACAGGAAGGCGCCATCGGGCTGAAAGACCTGGACTCGAAAATTGCCGCTGTCAACGACATATAGCCTGTCCTCAGGCCCGACTGTCAGCTGGATAGGCAGGTTGAATTCACCATCCTGTATGCCACGTTGCCCGATGCTGTTGATCAGTTCGCCAGTGGCGGTGTCAAAGACCTGCACTTGATGTGACGTGGAATCAACGCCGCCCGTGTCGACAACATACAGGCGGCTACCATCATTGCTGAGAGCGACATCAGATGGTCGTATGAGTTGTTTCGCATTGCCAATGGCGCGTAGAAATACGCCATCCCCATCATAGACCATGATGCGTTTCGCGCTGATGTCACTAACATAGATGTCTCCATTAACTGAGATATCTATGCCCAGAGGCTTGGTTAGCTGCCCAGGTTTTTGGGCGCCGATTTCGAGGAACCGTTTGCCGGGAATATCGAACAGGAATACCACCCGCTGCACGGAATCGGTGACATAAACCTTTCCTTTCTGTACCGCTATATCGTAGGGTTTGACCAGCCCCCTCAGTTTTTGCGAGGCGCCCAGGGCGTATTGTTTGAAACGCATGCCACGGGTATATTCTTCAACGTCATCGTTATAGAGCAGGGTGCGCTCGAAGACAAAGCGGGGTTCAGCCGGGGGTGGGGGATAAACTGGCGGGATAAATTCTTTTTGTTCCGGAGTCGTTGTGCAGGCAGCAAGCATCAACATGAGAGCCATCAGCGGCGTGCGTATTAACGTGAGTCGCAACCGGGGTATGAGGGGAAGTCTATACCTCATGTTTCATGCCTCACGGTAATCGGCCAAGTGCATCGGTTCGTTACTATTTGATATGGCAGGTTTCACACAAGCGATCAGCGCTGACGCGCAGTAGCAGTGTGACATCAGGGTTATGAACATTGTGGCAAGTCGCGCATTCCACTTTGTTATCGTAGATCTTGACGCCGTTATCGAAGCCATAGGGACCGTCGGGGCGGTTGAAGTCAGGGTCCTTGTTATTCAACCCCGCATAAGTCATAGAGATTGGATGATCGTTAGTCAGGTCGGTGCCGATATGTTTGATGGCAATGTTGTGAGCAACCCGGCCATTATGGCATTTTGCGCAATTCATCAGGTCGTCGGCGCCGTTGATACGTAAATGCAGTGCTGCATCTTCGCTACTCCGCCAACCATTCGGTTTGAAAACTGTCATATCGACCGCCATCGTGCCGTCATGGCAGGACAGGCAAAGCAGGCTGATAGGACTGGGCGTGAGTACCTTATTGTCAATGGTGCGGCTATCATAGAGATTATAGGTATTAGTCGCCCCTCGGAAGCGGTTCCAACCGGATATACCGCCCAGCGTACTGGAATCGACGTCGTTATTGCCCGGTGGAATATGGCAATACACGCAGGACTCACCAAGATCTGAGAAGGCAACGGTGGGCATGGCCACGACACCGGCGCGTTTATTCAGGCCGGTGAAATCATGTTTTGAGCCGAGAATAGTGCCACTGAACGCGGAGACCACCCAGAACCCCAGCAGTCCCAGGACCGCCACAGCGCTTGTGGTTTTAATAATTCGCAGCCTCATTTGTCACATCGTCCATACATGAGCATAATATCTTATCACTTATCTCTTAATTAGCAATATTGATTGCTGGTATTGCTGGCACAAGCCTTTGTTTTAAGACAGAATAGTGAATTGACTGTAAATGTTTCCAGATCCCTTCCATAGAATCTGCTGGAAAGGGGGCGCAAAGTCCGCTGCACAGCAGTGATGATTGCGGCCTGATGGAAGTGTGAGCAGGTATTAGTACGTGACTGACGCCAATATGATCTATAGCAGGATGACAACGCTTCATGTTTAATCGTTTAAGAACCATAGGCCGCTACGCCGGGTTGATCGGCTTATATTTCCTGCTGGTGACTGTTGTGCAGGCCGATGCCACCTCGTCGCACACTTTACCTGGTTACGGTCAGGCAAGCGGTGTAGCCAAACTGTATTTGAAAAATTGCGCGGCCTGTCATGGTGACCGGGGTGATGGTAAAAGCCGCGCCCAGTTTGGTCTCAATCCACCGCCGCGCAATTTTACAACGCCGGAATCCTGGTATGAACTCAGCACGGAGAGAATGTTAACCTCCATCAAATACGGAAGGCCAGGCACGGCAATGGTCGGGTGGGGTAAAAGATTTTCTGATGAGAAGATCGCGACTTTGGAGGCCTATATCAGAGAAACCTTCATGCGTGATCCAGGAAATGACAGTACTCATCTTGGTAAGCAGCTCTACAAGAAAAACTGCAGCGCCTGTCACGGCGACCGGGGAAATGGCGCCAGTTGGGCGAAAAACAGCCTCAATCCTTCACCACGGGATTTTACTGCGGCGCAGTCACGGTCAGAGTTGACACGTGAGCGCATGGTGAAGTCCGTGACACTGGGTCGCTCCGGCACAGCCATGATGCCATTTAATACTCGTTTGAATGAAAGTGAAATTGCCGCCGTAGTGGACTACATTCGTTCTGAGTTTATGAGCCTTGCAGCCACAAGTGGGGAGATGGAGAAGGAAATTCCCGGGCATGCCCTGGTAGAACAGGAAACCCCTACGACAACAGCGGATATGAGTATGGTATTTCCCCATGGGCTGATAGGTGACTATGACAAGGGGCGCCGCTTCTATCTGTCGAATTGTTTTACTTGTCACGGTAAGCAGGGCGATGGCCATGGACCCAGGGCCTCTTTTATATATCCGCAGCCACGCAACTTTCTGCTGGGTGAGTCACGCCGCTCCCTGAATCGCCCGGAATTATACCGTGCGATTTCAAACGGGAGAAACGGCACGGTCATGCCTGCCTGGTCCAGAGTGCTCGATGATCAGCAGATCGCCGATGTTGCCGAATTCGTCTTTCAGGCATTCATCCAGGATGATGGAGAAGGGAGCACTGACGATCATAGTCAGGTGATGTCGCTGGACAGTCACAAAAAAAAAGACCGCTAACTTCGAGCCTCTCCGCTTCCGGGGAGCTGTCACGTGGCCGCGCAGTCTATAATTACCGCTGTTATTTTTGTCATGGATATAGCGGTGATGCCAAAACCCTGGCCAGCACTTACCTATCCCCGGTACCTCGTAATTTTTTAGCCCTGGATTATCAGGACGTATCCAGACCAGCATTTGTCGAGGCCGTGACCCATGGAAAACCGGGCTCTGCGATGATGGGTTTCGCTGACATACTAGACGATGAAGAGATTTCTGCGGTGGTGGATTTTGTGCTGACGACCTTTGTCAAAAACAAGGGAGAAAACACCCGCTATCATATTCCGGAGAATGGCTGGGAGAATCACCAGCAATACGCTATTGCCTTTCCGTTTGCCCGCGGTGAAATCAAGCTGGATACGCCATGGGAGGCGCTGACTCCTGAGCAGCGCAGGGGCAAGACACTTTTCATGACGTCCTGTATTACTTGCCATGATCGCGCTCGGGTAGACCAGGAGGGTGCCGCATGGGAATCCCGGCCGGTGTCTATCCCCCGCGGGGCTTACTCTCATCGCAAAGATGAGCAACAAGAGGATGTTGTGACGGGAGCTACGCCCTATGCCAGACATGAAATAGCCCCGGTTATTGAGAATCTCACAGCACAGGAGAGACGGGGCGAGCAACTCTATCAGGATAACTGCGCTTTCTGCCATGCGGCTGATGGCAGCGGTAAAAACTGGATCGGCAGTTTTCTTGAGCCGCACCCCAGGAACCTGACTGACCGTCAGTTTATATCCGTGATGGACCGGCAAAAACTGCTGGTTGCCATTAGCGATGGTCTGCCGGACACTACTATGCCAGCCTGGAAGTCGGTGCTGAATAGTGAGGATATCGAAGCGCTTGCGGCGTATGTAGAAAAGGCCTTTTTCGGGCCAAGGTAAAATCAGGCAAGCCATCTGAGTGAGGTTTTAGCGATATACATCTGCTATATTGCAAGAATGCTTTATGAAATTAAGATGATACGTAAATGAGTGAGAAGACAATAAAGGCCGGGATTGTCGGCGGGACCGGATATACGGGAGGGGAACTGATTCGTCTGCTGGCTATGCATCCTGGTGCTGACATTGCTGTGATAACCTCACGCAGCGAGGCGGGGCGTGCAGTGGCTGATTTGTTTCCTAATCTACGTTATAGGATCTCTATAGATTTTACAGCACCCGACCTGGCAGGCTTGAGTGAATGCGATGTGGTTTTTTTTGCCACACCCAATGGCACGGCTATGACCATGGTGGCAGATCTGTTGCAGGCTGGTGTACGTATTATTGACTTGTCAGCGGATTTCAGAATAAAAGACAGCACAATCTGGCAGCAATGGTATGGTATGACGCATACCTGTCCTGAACTGCTGGATGAGGCTGTCTATGGCCTGCCGGAAGTATACCGTGAAGCTATAGGCGCAGCGCGTCTGGTGGCAAACCCCGGTTGTTATCCAACGGCGGTGCAGCTTGGATTCCTGCCTTTGATTGAAAAGGGCCTGGTTGATCCCGCTTCATTGATTGCTAATGCCGTATCGGGTGTCAGCGGCGCAGGGCGGAAAGCGGCGATAGGTTTATTGTTCAGCGAGATTGACGAGAATTTCAAGGCTTACAACGTGACGGGGCATCGTCATTTGCCGGAGATTTTCCAGGGCCTGCAGGCGGTGACGGAGCAGCCAGTCAATTTGACCTTTGTTCCGCATCTGGCGCCCATGGTGCGTGGCATTCATGCCACCCTGTACGCGAAGCTGCGTGATACTGATGTGAATTTACATGCCCTGTTCCAGCAACGTTATACCACTGAACCATTTGTGGATATCTTGCCGGCCGGGCAACATGTGGAGACACGCACGGTCACAGGTTCCAATCACTGCCAGCTCTCTATATTCCGGCCTCAGGACAGTGATACTGTTGTAGTGCTGTCTGTCATTGATAACCTGATCAAAGGTGCCGCCGGACAGGCAGTGCAGAATATGAATATCATGTTCGGGCTCAAGGAAACCACGGGACTGGAAACAATCGCGATGATCCCCTGACAGATGGGCGTTAAGGAATCCCTGCCCAAGTCTGGGCGAAGCACGATTTAATATCAGAAATATTTCACCTGTCGACATCTCACACTGACAATGCCACATAAATCATCGCACCTTATTGTAAAATCGCATCAGCACAGGAAGAGGCAAATTGTCCTTGCCTTATTGCTGGTTTTAACATTGCTTGCCGTTTGGTTAATCTATGAATATGGCCGTCACCAGGCTGGTTTTGATAGTCTGTCTTCTGCCAGGGAACAGGAAAAACTAGTAGATACCATCCAGATGCTGGAGAAGAAAAATGTAGCATTGAGTACCCAGAATGCAATCATCCAGCAGGCCAGCGAGGTTGATCGCCATGCCTATGCTGAGGTGGAGAAGACCCTCAAGGCATTACAGGATGAAATCCTTGAAATGAGGGAGGAGGTTAAGTTCTATCGTGGTATTGTAGGCCCAACGGATGTTTCTAACAGCATACAAATACAGAGTTTTATGGTGCGCCAGAATGACCTGGTGAATGGCTTTCAGTTTCGTCTGATCATGGTTCAATATGGCAGACAAACGCGCTCAGTGCGCGGCATCGTCAGGATGACTATGGTTGGCATTCAGGATGGTGTACAAAGAAGTCTGGCTTTGACGGATATTGATGACCAGAGCAGGGCGCAATTGAAATTCGGATTTAAATATTTCCTGGAGTTGAACGGAAACATTGTGATTCCTGATGGTTTTGTGCCCATCCAGATTGTCCTGAAAATAATCCCACAGGGAAAGGGCGCAAAAAAGTCGACCGAGAAAATTTTTAACTGGTCAGAAGTGATCTCATAGACGTGTACGCTGCCAAGGTAATAATTTAGGGAAAAAATGATGAGACGTGGTAACAAGAAAGTTAAAAATACCAGGGTTGATACACTGATTGGCCAACAGACAGAGCTGCATGGCAATATCAGTTTTACAGGCGGGCTGCATGTTGACGGAAAAATAAAGGGCAACGTGATGGCCGATGGTGATCACACGTCGACATTGATACTGAGTGACAAAGGGACCATTGAGGGCGAGGTCAGGGCCCCTTTTCTGATCATCAATGGCCTGGTGATCGGAGACCTGTATGCTGATGAGACAGTTGAATTGGCGCCAAATGCCCGCATAACAGGTAACGTCTATTATAAAAAGATTGAAGTGGCGATGGGCGCCGAGGTCAACGGCAGCCTGGTGCATGTGGAAAATGCGTCAATGCAGCAAAAACACGATAAGCTGCAAGAAACGGGCGATCAGGAACATAATACTTGACCATTATTGTCAGAAATAATATAATTAGCCGTATAATATGTATGGAGTATAAGCATGAATGTAGCAACATCTGATATGCCTGCGCAACCGACGGTGCACTTTACAGACAGCGCCGCTGCCAAAGTCAAATCTCTGATTAAAGAGGAGAACAATGAGGCGCTGAAACTACGAGTGTATATCTCGGGTGGTGGGTGCTCTGGTTTCTCCTATGGTTTCACTTTCGATGAGGTTGTGAATGAGGGTGATTTAGCGGTAGAAAAGGACGGCGTTACCTTTTTGGTTGACCCGATGAGCTTTCAGTATCTTGTCGATGCTGAAATTGACTACTCAGAGGGCATAGAAGGCGCTCAGTTTGTCATCCGTAACCCTAATGCGACGACTACCTGCGGATGTGGATCATCGTTTAGCGTTTAAATTCAGAGAAAAGAGTAAAGATACAAGAGTAAATTTATTGGAAAAGGCCCTTGCGGGCCTTTTGCTTTAAGCCATATATATTCCGCCTAGTATCACTGGTCTGTCGGCTCCCGTCACAGACGGTAAATTTCCCGGTTTCCCTTCCAGAGTTTGTTTTGCAAGCCAGGCAAAGGCTATCGCTTCCACGAAATCAGGATCAATGCCGTGGTCCATGGTGGATTGCAGAGAACGCTGAGTCTGGTGGGTTTTCAACCGATCTAGCAGGTGTTTATTGTGAATGCCTCCCCCGCATATCAGGATTTCATCAGTCTGCGGCGCGTAATTTTCGATAGCATCGCTGATTGAGATGGCAGTGAGTTCGCATAAGGTCGCCTGGATGTCTGCGGCTGTGGATGCGTGATCTGCAAGCAAAGGGTTCAGCCAGTCCATATTGAAATATTCCCGGCCGGTGCTCTTGGGTGGAGGATTTGTGAAATAGGCGTCATCCAGTAGCTTCGCCAGTAGTGGACGGTTGATAGTGCCACTCGCTCCCCATGCGCCATCGCTGTCCATGGTTGCCTCCAGATGTAGCGCAACCCAGGCATCCATGAGCACATTCCCCGGTCCAGTATCAAACCCGCTGACCTTTTTATCTGCATCCCGGGGCAGATTGGTGATGTTGGCGATACCGCCGATATTCAGAATGACCCGGTTTTTAGCTGTCGAACGGAATACCTCATTGTGAAAGGCTGGAACCAGCGGCGCACCCTGCCCACCCACGGCCATGTCGCGACGTCTGAAGTCGGCAACTGTGGTAATGTCCGTGAGTGCCACAATCAAATTAGGGTCACCGATCTGTATGCTATTGTTTGCCAGTGTCGACCCGGGCGGATAATGGCGAATGGTCTGCCCGTGACTGCCAATAGCGCTAACCGTTTTAGGGTCTGTCCCGGTACTTTCCAGAAGCTTCAGTATATCCTGAGCAAATAGACGGCCCAGGCAGCTATCCAGCGCTGCAAGTTTTTCCAATTCACTGTCGGTGCCCTGACATAGGGCCAGTAACTGTATTCGAACATCTTCATTGATGGGCGTCTGGCTTGCGGCCAGGACATGTGGGGTAGTGTCAGAAAATTCCACCAGGACGCAATCAATGGCATCCATACTGGTGCCAGACATCAGGCCAATATATTTTTCCTTCATGGCTGTATCAATGCCCGCTTTAGAGCCTGGTTTCAGGGCTTACTCTTTTTAGAGTTCCCTTGAGGGGTATTAAATGCGATTGTTGAGCGATTCAGCAGGTCAAGCCTTGCCAGGTATGGGGCCGCTTTGGTTGAGAAGTCAGCCATGTAAGTTCTACCCAATGGAGAGGCGTCAGGAAACTTAACCGTGAGTGGATTACGATGGACGCCGTTCACGCGAAATTCATAGTGGAGGTGAGGGCCTGTTGCGAGGCCAGTGCTGCCCACAAAACCGATAATTTGCCCTTGTTTGACACGTCTGCCATTACCTGTGCCGCGGGCAAAGCTATTCATATGGGCGTAGAGTGTGCTGTAGCGGCTACCGTGTTCAATGATGACAGCCTTGCCATAGCCGCCTTTTCTGCCTCGAAAAATAATTCTGCCGTCTCCGGTAGCCTTGATTGGGGTCCCTCGCGATGCGGCATAGTCCACGCCCTTATGTGCCCTGATTTTGTTCAGGACAGGGTGTTTTCGGCCCAGACTGAACCGGGAACTGACTCGAGTGAAGTCGACAGGAGAGCGCAGAAACTCTTTGCGCATGCTTTTGCCATCCGGGCTGTAGTAATCAGTTCTACCTTTGCTATCCGCATAGCGCACGGCCCGATAAGATTTCCCCCGGCTTATAAACTCGGCAGCCAGAATTTTGCCATCTTTCAACTTGTCTCCATTTAGAAAGAGCTCTTCATAGATCACTGTGAAATGGTCACCTTGGCGGATATCCAGCGAGAAATCGATGTCCCAGCCGAATATGGCGGCCAGTTCCATGGTGATGTTATCCGATAGCCCTGCTCTTTGAGCTGCGAGAAAGAGTGAGTTGTTGATGACAGCACTGGCATGACTTTGGCGCACATCAGGTTGATGCTTGATGATGCGGGGAATAAAATCATTTTCTCGCTTGGTAATCTCGAGGGTTCTGACATCGCTGATATCGTAGATCAGCTTGCGCAACTGCTGATCATCATCGATATAGAGTGACAGCGAATCCCCTGGGAAAATCCGTTTCAGTGCCCTGGCGTCCTTACCCAGGGAAAGGATTTTTTGCAGCTGTTTGGCCGACAGTCCGTGGCGCTTGAATATCAGAGACAGATTATCACCGGGTTTTACAGCTGCTGTATGCCATTGGCCACTAGCATTGCTGGCATGTACTATCTGTTTGGTGGTGGGTGAAGCTGTTTCGGGTCGGCTTGCAGTTAATGAGGCTTTATCCTCCGAAGACGTTGGACTTAGCGCAACCGTGTCTGAGGCCAGGCTCTTTGCCCGTGATGTACTGACAGGATTGGGCTCGAATCCCAGCACAACGCCAATGCCGACGGCGATGCCTGTCAGAATGAGCAGATGCCGGGAAATAACGCTGCGTTCAGGTTTCGTTTTTAGACGTTCTGGCTTATAGTCGTTTTTGATCAAAAATTTGTCTGTCCATAGATGACCTTGGCGAAGATGTGGCACACCTTAGCTCGACTGTCGGTGGCGGTCAACATTTTGATGCACACGAAGAGCCTGTCCGTCAGTTGTAAATTTAGATTCATGATCTCTTGAGTATCCCGGAAATAATCCAGTTCACCTGGGCATAAGCACTGGCTACTTTGTTAATATATCGGCTAGGAAGAGTGTTTCTTAATAGATAATAAAGGGCTCAATATGTTGGCAGTCAATGAAGCGTTGCAGTTGATTAAACGCGGCGCAGATGAAATTCTTGTAGAGGATGAATTGCGTCTACGCCTGAAAGAAGGCAAGACCCTGCGAATCAAGGCTGGGTTTGATCCGACTGCACCTGATCTGCATCTTGGGCATACCGTATTGCTCAACAAGCTCAGGCAGTTTCAGGAGCTGGGGCATGAGTGTATTTTCCTTATCGGGGACTTCACCGGCATGATCGGTGATCCGACCGGAAAGAATATCACTCGCCAGCCATTATCGCGTGATGAAGTGATCGATAACGCACGCACCTATGAGCAACAGATCTACAAGATTCTGGAGCCAGAAAAGACCTTGGTGATGTTTAATTCCAGCTGGATGAGTGATATGAATGCAGCGGATATGGTCCAGCTGGCGGCCAAGTATACAGTGGCCAGAATGCTGGAAAGAGATGATTTCAGCAAACGCTACCGTGCGGGACAACCTATTGCCATCCACGAATTTTTGTACCCTTTGGTGCAGGGCTACGACTCGGTGGCCTTGAATGCTGATATAGAGCTGGGCGGCACTGATCAGAAATTCAATCTTCTGGTGGGCCGTGAACTACAGAGAGATTACGGCCAGCGGCCTCAGGTCGTATTAACCATGCCAATACTTGAAGGCCTGGATGGTGTTCAGAAGATGTCCAAGTCGCTCAACAATTACATCGCTATTACCGATTCCCCGGATGAGATGTTTGGCAAGCTCATGTCCATCTCGGACGAGATGATGTGGCGCTATTTCGAGTTGCTGAGCTTCAAGGCGATGACGGAGATTCAACAGTACAAGCAGGATATCGAGGCGGGCGCCAACCCCCGGGACATCAAATTTATCCTTGCTGAGGAAATTGTTGAGCGCTTCCACAGCCGGACAGATGCTACGCGCGCCCGAGAGAATTTCATTGCCCGCTTCCAGAAGGGCGCCATACCCGAAGATATCACGGAAAAGCGCTTGATCACGGCTGGCGCATCTATGCCGGTTTCCCTGGTGTTGAAAGAGTCGGGGCTGGCTGCCAGCACTTCCGAGGCGCGCCGCAATATCCGTGGCGGTGGTGTGCGGGTCGATGGTGTGCGGGTCGAGGATGAGACCCTCGAACTGCCGGTGGGTAGCACCTATCTCATCCAGAAAGGCAAGAGACACTTTGCCAGGGTAGTGATTGAGCAGGAGAAACAATGAGGATCTTGACTATATTTAAGAAGGCCAGAAAGATTATGCGTTTTTCTGGCCAAGCACTGCTTACCAGAAATTATATTAAACAATTGATTTTATAAGTAATAAATACTTTTCTCTTTCCTCTGTTATCTTTTCTCTGCCCACCTATTGACGTGTCTGCTTGGGCGCGTATAATGCGCCACTTCCTGTCGCTAACAACCCAGCTCGGACCGGTCAAACGGAAAGAGGAAGTTGTTGACGGGGAGTCGGACTAATGTATAATTGTCCGACTTGGCCGGGTGGAATTATTAAAGACTTGGCCATTGCTCTTTAACAATCAGTGAACTCAAGCAATTTGTGTGGGTGCTTTCGTTGGTGGAGATTTTCACCATGTAAGAAGCATCTGTGCAGGGCATATCTTTTTGATATGTTTTGTATAGTCAATTTAGCTGTCTTTAAGGCAGCAACAAGTAATAAACTTGAGAGTTTGATCATGGCTCAGATTGAACGCTGGCGGCATGCTTAACACATGCAAGTCGAACGGAAACGATGGTAGCTTGCTACCAGGCGTCGAGTGGCGGACGGGTGAGTAATACATAGGAATCTGCCCAGTAGTGGGGGACAACCTGGGGAAACTCAGGCTAATACCGCATACGCCCTACGGGGGAAAGCGGGGGATCTTCGGACCTCGCGCTATTGGATGAGCCTATGTCTGATTAGCTTGTTGGTGGGGTAAAGGCCTACCAAGGCGACGATCAGTAGCTGGTCTGAGAGGACGATCAGCCACACTGGGACTGAGACACGGCCCAGACTCCTACGGGAGGCAGCAGTGG
>QIGV01000032.1 GCA_003230085.1 Gammaproteobacteria bacterium | reverse complement strand
CGGCCAAGGTTGCAGCACCTGTCATTGTCTGTAATGAAGCGCATCGCTTTCTCGTTGCCGAACAGCTACGCCAGGTCCAGCAACAGCACGATAAGATAATCCTGGAGCCTGTGGGCCGCAACACAGCACCTGCCGCTACCCTGGCAGCGCTGCGGATAGCGGAGGCAGACCCGGAAGCCGTGATGCTAATCATGCCGGCTGACCACCTGATCCAGGATGCCGGCGCCTTTCATGATGCGGTCCTATCAGGTGGTGAGCTTGCCTTACACGGTGGCGTTGTCACCTTTGGTATCGTCCCTGATCGCCCTGAAACAGGGTACGGCTATATCAGGAAAGGTGTGGTAGTACCAGGCAGTGCTGAGCCCGTGCCCCATATTTTGGAGCAGTTCGTCGAAAAACCTGATGCTGAGACCGCCGGGCGCTATCTGGATGCTGGCGAATACCTGTGGAACAGCGGCATTTTCATGATGCAAGCACAGATTTGGCTGGATAATATTGGTAACTACCGCCCCGATATTTTTTCTGCATGCCAAGAAGCCTACTCCAGAGGCGCGGAGGACGGTGATTTCTATCGTGTCGACAAAGTCAGTTTTGAAAACTGCCCCAGCGATTCCATTGACTATGCCGTGATGGAAAAACTGGTAGCTTCCAGCAATCCAGGGCAAGCGGAATCTAGCTCCCGATCGATGGCATGCGTCATCCCCCTGGTGGCAGGCTGGTCTGATGTGGGCGCCTGGTCGAGCCTTTGTGAAGTACTGCCCCAGGATGAAAATGGCAATATTCTCCAGGGTGATGTCATCGCTATCAATTCTCACAATTCACTGATGATATCAGGGCATCGCCTGCTGGCTGGGCTTGGCCTGGATAATATGATTGTCATCGAGACAGCTGATGCGGTATTGGTCGCTCATAAAGACCAGGCCCAGGAAGTCAAGGATATCGTCAATCAACTCAAAAAAGACGGTCGTACCGAACATCAGATTCATCGTCTTGTCCATCGTCCCTGGGGTAATTACGAGGGCATAGACAAGGGGGAGCGCTTCCAGGTCAAACGCATCACTGTTAATCCCGGTGCTTCTCTCTCTTTGCAGATGCATCATCATCGTGCCGAACACTGGATTGTTGTCAAGGGAACAGCCAAGGTGACAAAGGGCGATGAAACTTTCCTGCTCAGTGAAAATGAGTCTACCTACATTCCCATCGGAGTAACGCACCGGCTGGAAAATCCCGGTGCCTTGCCGCTGGAACTCATCGAAGTGCAGTCCGGCTCGTATCTCGGAGAGGATGATATTGTGCGCTTTGAAGACAACTACGGGCGCGATTAGAATAATAAATACTTAAGGAACCTGAAATTAATTTCCTTTCCCATCGGGATTGATACCCCTTGCGGGCAGGGTGTCTCAAAAGCTCGTAGTTCCTTCCCCGGAGGGGGAAGGTTAGGATGAGGGGATAGATAAAACAATGCCTTATCTTTATTGATCCGCACTACTGCGGGTGTCAGATAAAACAACCGGGTTAGGTCTGGAATACCAACCAGTAAGTACGAGGTACCATATGAAAAAATGCGCATTGATTACCGGTATAACTGGCCAGGACGGTGCCTATCTAGCTGAATTCCTGCTGTCTAAGGATTACGAGGTGCATGGCATCAAACGACGCACCTCCTTATTTAATACTGACCGCATTGACCACCTGTACCAGGATCCCCACGTCAAGGATCGTCACTTTGTGCTCCACTATGGAGACATGACAGATACCAGCAGTCTGATACGTATTATTCAGCAGGTACAACCTGATGAAATCTATAATCTGGCCGCACAGAGTCATGTTGCAGTATCCTTCGAGGAGCCGGAATATACCGCAGATTCTGATGCATTGGGCGCCCTGCGAATCCTCGAAGCGATACGCATCCTTGGACTTGAAAAAAAAGCAAAATTCTATCAGGCCTCCACGTCGGAACTCTATGGCCAGGTTCAGGAAACCCCGCAAAATGAGAAAACACCATTTTATCCCCGCTCACCCTATGCTGTAGCAAAACTCTATGCTTACTGGATAACTGTTAATTACCGAGAGGCCTATGGTATCTATGCCTGCAACGGTATTCTGTTCAACCATGAAAGTCCGGTTCGCGGTGAAACTTTCGTCACCCGTAAGATCACACGGGGCCTGGCCCGTATCAAGCTGGCTCTTCAGGACTGCCTTTATCTAGGAAATCTTGAAGCCAAACGTGACTGGGGCCATGCGAAGGATTATGTTGAAATGCAGTGGTTGATGTTGCAACAGGATGAGCCGGAAGATTTTGTCATAGCTAGCGGCATACAATACACCGTCAGGGACTTCGTTAATGCCGCTGCACAAGAGCTGGGCATCAAAATACGCTGGGAGGGAACAGGTGAGGATGAGAAGGGTATAGACGAGCATACTGGCAAGGTGATCGTTGCCGTTGATTCCCGTTATTTCCGACCGACTGAAGTTGAATCCTTGCTGGGAGATCCCAGCAAAGCCAAGGAGAAACTAGGTTGGGAGACCAAAATTTCATTAGACGAACTGGTTGCCGAAATGGTACGTGAAGACCTGAAAACAGCTGAACGCGACGAGCTCTGCCGTCGGGAAGGCTTCAAGACATTTGACTACCATGAGTAATGTTGGGGACCCTCTGATTAATTCCCTCTCCCTATGGGAGAGGGTTAGGGTGAGGGAGAGTAATAATCAGAGGTTGCTAAAGCATAATGTCTAAGCCTGCTTACCCCTCAGTCCTCAGTCCTAAGTCCTCAATATACATAGCCGGTCACAGAGGGCTAGTCGGTTCAGCATTATTACGTAAGCTTCAATCACAGAGCTATAACAACCTCATCACACGCACCCATGCCGAGCTGGATCTGACCAGTCAGTCTGCTGTAGAAGCGTTCTTTACCAGAGAACAACCTGAATATGTATTTCTGGCCGCAGCAAAGGTGGGTGGCATCATGGCCAACAATATCTATCCAGCGGATTTTATTCACCAGAATCTGGTTATCCAGACCAATGTGATTCACCAGGCATGGCAATCTGGCGTCAAGCGCCTGTTGTTTCTAGGTTCGTCCTGCATCTATCCACGGGATTGCCCGCAGCCAATGAAGGAAGAATATCTTCTAACCGGCCCGCTGGAAGCGACCAACAGCCCATATGCGGTAGCAAAGATCGCTGGGATAGAGATGTGTTCTGCCTACAATCGTCAATACGGAACTCAATACCTGGCAGTAATGCCGACCAATCTTTATGGGCCAGGCGATAACTTCGATCTTGAAAATTCACATGTCTTACCTGCATTGATACGCAAAATGCATGAAGCCAAGCTTGCCAGGCAAGCCACAGTGACTATCTGGGGGACAGGGAAACCGCGCCGGGAATTTCTCCACTGCAATGACTTGGCAGATGCTTGTGTATACCTGATGGGCCTGTCAGACGAGGCATATTGTAAGGCCCTTAATCCTTGCCTATCCGACACTGAAACCCATGCTTTGCCTCTAATCAACATTGGTTGCGGCAAGGACATCACGATTCAGGAATTAGCAGAATTGATCAGGGATATTGTCGGTTTCAAGGGCGAGCTGGTTTTTGATGCTACAAAGCCCGATGGCACAATGCGTAAACTACTCGATGTCAGCCGAATGGATGAGCTAGGTTGGACACAGAAAATTGCTATCAGGGCAGGGATCGAGAATGCCTGCCACTGGTATCGAGAAAATTATCAGCATCTCAGTAGTGACAGGGGCGGAAAAGTCGCATAATAGAGTCTGCCTATGCTATGCAAGGAAATAGCAGAACATGTTAAGAAACTTCTGAACAATAGCTCCCCCTCTCCCTCTGGGAGAGGGTTGGGGTGAGGGAATTAATCAGAGGTTCCTACAATTGAATTAATTAACCATTAACTTAAGAGGCATCAAATGAGCGAAGAAAAAAAAGTCAGCAGTAACGTCGTATGGCATCAGGCCACAGTTGATCGGCAGGCTAGAGAAACCATGAATGGACATAAAAGTGTGATTCTGTGGTTTACCGGCCTATCAGGATCGGGAAAGTCTACACTGGCTCATGCGGTGGAAGAAAAACTTCATGAATTGAAATGCCGTACTTATGTGCTCGATGGTGACAATATTCGCCACGGTCTCTGTGGCGACCTCGGCTTTTCAGATCAAGACCGGGTTGAGAACATCCGCCGTATCGGAGAAGTGGCAAAGCTCTTTCTCGAATCCGGCGTAATCAGCCTCACCGCATTCATTTCACCTTTCCGCGCAGATCGCGATAATGTCAGGCACATAACATCCGACGAAGATTTCTTTGAAATTTATTGTAAATGTTCCCTTGATATCTGTGAATCGCGCGATGTGAAAGGGCTCTACAAGAAGGCCAGAGCTGGGGAGATCAAGGAATTTACCGGAATCAATTCACCCTATGAGGAACCACTGAATCCTGAGGTAACAGTCGATACGGGTACAGAGACGCTTGAAGAAAGCGCAGAGAAAGTCCTTAATCTCCTGATTGAACGGGGTATCATTCAGAGATAGCTTAATATTACCTGGAAAATCCAGCACAATCTTTTCGAGTGCTTCTTATGTCCCCTCTCCCTGAGGGAGAGGGCTAGGGTGAGGGGATCTAATTAGGGGATGTTCCATTCCTCTAGAACTGAGCTATGAACAACATTATGGCCAACCATATCCATGGAAATTGATGCCTGGGTAACCCTGGCGGTTATTGTCCTGTGTTTCGGGCTGCTGGTACTAAACCGGATACCCCCCGATGTTATTCTGATGGGTGGACTGACACTATTACTTGTGGGTGGGATTCTGTCACCGGAACAGGCATTGGCAGGCCTCGCAAACGAAGGCATGGTCACGGTCGGTGCGCTTTATGTTGTCGTTTCAGGTCTGAAAGAAACCGGGGCGATCGGATGGGTGGTTGAATACATCCTGGGCCGTCCGAAATCTCTACCCGGCGCTCAAATCAGGATGATGACGCCGGTAGCGATCATGAGTGCATTTTTAAATAATACCCCGGTTGTTGCCATGATGATTCCCGCAATACAGGACTGGTCGCGGCGACATCAACTCCCTATCTCAAAGCTTTTAATTCCCTTAAGCTATGCGGCCATGGTAGGCGGCACCTGTACTTTAATCGGTACCAGTACCAATTTGGTCGTCAATGGCTTGTTAATAAAGGAAACGGGTTCTTCAGGTATTGGCATATTTGAGCTGGCATGGATCGGCCTACCGCTGACCATCATTATCATTTTGGCCGTAATCATTCTCGGAAAATGGTTGCTGCCTGACCGCCGTTCAGCAATCAGCCAGTTTGAAGATGTACGTGGATATACCGTGGAAATGATGGTTGATGCCGATGGCCCATTGATTGGTAAAACCATTGAGCAGGCAGGACTGCGGCAACTTCCCGGCCTATATTTAATCGAGATTGACCGCAAAGACAGCTTGATCCCGGCAGTTTCTCCCCAGGAAAAACTCCAGGCCGATGACCGGTTGGTGTTTGCGGGGGTGGTTGAATCGGTTGTCGATTTGCAAAAAATTCGTGGTCTCAGGCCGGCGACGAACCAGGTGTTCAAACTTGATATGCCCCGCACAACCCGATGCATGGTTGAGGCCGTCGTATCAGATAGTTTTCCCACCGCCGGCAAAACCATTAGGGAAAGCCGTTTCAGGAACCGATACAATGCCGCCATCATTGCCGTTTCCCGCAATGGTGAACAATTGAAGATAAAAATAGGTGATATCATCCTGCGTCCGGGAGACACACTCTTGCTCGAGGCACCGCCAGATTTTCTCGAGCAACAACGAAACTCACGCGATTTTTATTTGATCAGTCGTCTGGAAGATTCCACTCCACCCAGACATGAAAACGCTCAGACCGCCATCATAATCCTGATAGCTATGGTATTAGTAGTAGCAACAGGGCTATTGAGTATGTTGAAAGGTGCTCTGCTAGCTGCTGGTTTAATGTTGATTACCAAGTGTACGGTGGGCAGTGTGGCACGACGTTCTGTCGATTGGCAGGTATTGATTGTGATTTCCGCCTCACTGGGCATCGGGCAGGCGCTACAGATCACAGGTGCTGCGCAAGTCATTGCGCAATCATTGCTATCGCTCGCAAGTGACAGCCCACACATCGCGTTGATATTAATTTATACAATTACCGCAATATTTACCGCTGTCATCACCAATAATACGGCTGCGGTCCTAATGTTTCCAATCGCAATGGCCGCCAGCCAAGCGCTAGGGGTGGATTACATGCCTTTTATCATTACGATTATGGTCGCGGCCTCGGTGAGCTTTGCCACCCCTATAGGATACCAGACCAACCTAATGGTATACGGTCCAGGAGGTTATCGCTTTTCTGATTATGTCAAAATAGGTGTTCCATTGACTCTCTTGGTTGGTGTGATTGTTGTAATCCTCGTGCCGCAGATCTGGTCATTTTAAAGAGCCAGCGTATTCATTACTGTCATTAGCCTGCTTCAGGCTGATATTCTACAACAGCCTATGAAGCAGGCCAATATCTCCATTGACATCTCCATCTTCATGCGGTTAAATACCTGCGTTCAATAATTGAACTAATGATAATGCCACCACTTAATGATGAAACCCGCTACCGCCTGCTGAAACTTTTAGAGGCCCGACCCGAACTCAACCAGCGCGAGCTGGCAAATGAGATGGATGTGAGTCTTGGCAAGGCCAACTACTGCCTGCGAGCTCTGATGGAAAAGGGGCTCGTCAAAGCTAAAAACTTCCAGGCTAGCAATAATAAACGAGCCTATGCCTACTATCTGACACCTAAAGGTGTTCAAGAAAAGGCTCACGTTACAGCGCGCTTTCTCAAGAGCAAAATGGCCGAATACCGGGAGCTCAATGAAGAAATCAGGCGTTTGAAGCAGGAGATCAATATGCAGTGGGACAGCAATATAGAAGTAACTGTAGATGTAGTAGGAAAAGAGATGCAATGAAACAGTAGTTTGCGGTTTATACCAAGCCAAAAAAGAGACACTTGTCGACGAGCACCTCCGGCGCCAAGGATACGAGGCCTATTTTACGCGCCACCAACAGGTAAGCCGCTGGCGTATCTGGATTCAGTATTCCCTGCGAGGCATTGAAGGTTAGTAGACCGCGATAGCTGACGCTATTGGCGCATGTTCAGAACCTGGAAGGCACAGCCTGGCGGTGTGGAGAGCATGAAGTAATAGCTGTAGATGGCGTGGGAGTGGTCTTGTTCTACAGACCAGCGGGGAGTAGGGCAGCAACGGTCGTGGAGAAAGAAATCGGATGCCGTGTAAGGGATGCGATATTGGACAAAACGTTCATGAAAGCCGAGATAGTGACACAATCATAAAAGTTACATGATCGGATTTTTCTAATACTATTCACCTATTGGATTACTAAAAACTTTATCAATAATGTGCGGTATTGCAGGAAAGGTGGTTTTTAATGGAAGTGTAGTAGATCACTCGCTGATACACGCGATGTGTGAGGCCATTCTTCATCGCGGGCCAGATGCAGAGGGGACGCATGTAGGATCCTTTATTGGGTTGGGACAACGTCGTTTGTCTGTAATTGATCTAAGTAATGAAGCAACACCACCGCTTGCTAATGAAGATAAGACCATTTGGCTGGTTTTTAATGGAGAGATATACAATTTTGAAGCACTCCGGTCGGATCTACAAAAAAAAGGGCACGTTTTTCGTACGCGAACAGATACGGAAGTCATTATTCACCTTTACGAGGAATATGGTGTCAGGTCCCTGGATCACCTTAGAGGAATGTTTTCCTTTGCTTTGTGGGATTCGCGACGCCATCAGTTATTCGCGGCTCGCGATCGCATTGGTAAGAAACCCTTCTACTATGCGAAATCCGCATCTTCCTTAACATTCGGATCTTCAATATCAGCACTTCTTGTAGATGATGAAATACCGGTTTCACCAGATTATGTGGCAATTGATCAGTATTTGCGTTGGCAGTACGTGCCGTCTCCACTTACCGCGTTTAAGGGAATCAGTAAACTTCCAGCTGCACATTATTTGATCTGTAATGCGGATGGTGAATTAGTAGTGTCCCGTTACTGGGCCCCAACGGTAGGTGATGTAGAGCAGGACTTAACAAGTAGAAAAGATATCAAGCGGGCGTTACTTGATACGCTTGGAGATGCTGTTCGGCTTCGAATGGTAAGCGATGTGCCTCTGGGGGCACTATTGAGTGGCGGTATCGACTCTGGGTCTGTAGTGGCATTGATGGCGATGGAGTCATCAAGGCCGGTAAAGACCTTTTCGGTAGGGTTCGAAGGTGATTCTCACAATGAACTCCCTTTCGCAAGATCTGTGGCAGAGCGATACGGCACTGATCATCATGAATTCTTGATAAATGCCTCCGTGGTTGACCTATTGCCCTTGCTGGTACGGCATTATGGTGAGCCATTTGCAGATTCATCTGCTGTCCCTACTTATTTTGTATCACAGATGGCACGGCAGCATGTGACTGTTGCGCTAAGCGGTGACGGGGGAGACGAGAGTTTTTCCGGGTATGATCGTTATGGGGAGCTTCTACAATGGGAGCAGCTTGAAAGAATCCCGCTTTCGTATCGTAGTAGAGTTTGTGGTTCCTTAGCCAGTATGTTTCAGATGCTCCCATATGGAAGATGGACCTCTCGTCTTTCTAGAGGGTGCCGCATGGCTGCCTCTTCCACAGCTGAGCGTTATAAGATCTATATGTCCGTTTTTAAGGATGAGGAACGGCAAGCATTGTACTCACCAGTCTTTCAGGCCCTATTGGCCAATTCCACAATTGCGAATGATGTCGTTTTAAAAAATTCGGAAATTTCCCCACTGGATTGGATGATGAATTATGATCAGCGTAATTATCTGCCCGATTGCCTCATGGTCAAAACAGATGTGGCTAGTATGGCCAATAGTCTTGAATTAAGATCGCCGTTTCTTGATCATGAATTTATCCAATTTGCGGCACGTATTCCTTCGTCGCTAAAGCGACACGGTATGAACGGGAAAATCCTGTTGAAGGAAGCTGTTAGTGACTTGTTGCCTTATGAGGTACTTAATAAGCCAAAAACAGGATTTGGAGTTCCATTGGCGCAATGGTTTCGTAATGAGTTAAGCGACATGCTTCGGGGAACGCTATTGGATGAACGTGCTGAGAAACGGAATCTTTTTAATCATGCTGTTGTGCATCGAATGGTGGATGAGCAGATTGCAGGGAGGCGGGATTGGAGTAACAGATTATGGGCTTTGATGTATTTAGAGTTGTGGTTTAGGGAGTTTATTGATTGATGCAAGAAAGCTCCAAAACAGTTCCGTTTTCACTGATTAAACGTCGTTTATTGGTTGGAGGGGGCTGGGCCTTGTTAGGTAAGGCGAGTTCTGTTGCGGCAGTTGTGATACTTAATATTTTTCTAGCTAGGCTTATCGACTCTGAAGAATTGGGGATTTATTTTCTTGTTTTTAGCGTAGTTTCAATCGTATCCCTGCTAGGGCAGGGTGGGCTGAATCAAATAGCGGTACGTTTAATTGCGGAAGCTATAGGTAGTGGTGATAAAGCGAAAGCAACAAAGATTGTCTACAAAATGCTTTTACTTAATAGTTTTATAGTGTCTTTCCTTGTCGTTGTAATCAATGCGGGGTTGGTAGACTGGGTTTTCAGTAATCTCTTTCATACTATGATGCCCGCAGATTTGAAATTATCAATTTCAGTTTGGGTATTCTCATTTTTCGGCCTGTCGTTTGTGGCCGAGTGTTTTCGTGGTTTCCATGATATCCGAATGGCTTCTATTTTTAGCGGCATGCTCACCAACTCTCTAATGGCACTTGCATTCTCAGTTGCATGGGTCAGTAAAATACCAATCAGCCTCTCAGGTGCTTTAAATGTTGCGGCAACTATTCATTTCGTTATTTTAATGGTGGCGCTTATACCCCTCTGGGTAAAAGTATCAAAATACTCCATGGGCGGCACTATTTATGCCAGAGATATAATTAGCATGGCGTTGCCGCTACAAGTAACTGCCGTTACGTTTTTTCTCCTAACGCAAGCAGATTTGTGGGTGCTTGGGATGTTTCGTCCAATGCAGGAAGTTGGTATATATGGTGTAGCGCTTCGCATATTCGCACTAGCGAGCATCCCGCTAGTTGTCATTAACTCGGTGTTGGCACCAATTGTTGCTGAGCTGCATGCTAAACGAGAAATAGACAAGCTTGAAATTATGTTGCGAGGGACAGCGTTTCTGGCTTCCGTCCCAACTCTTTTAGTGCTTCTTGTTTTTGTCGTATTAGGCGAAAATATTATTAGTATAGTTTTCGGCGCGAGTTACGGAGAAGGAGGCGTAATCCTGGCCATATTGTCCGTAGGATATATGTTCCAGGTCCTTACAGGATCATGTGGCCTTGTGTTAGCAATGACTGGCAATCAAACTAGTCTAATGCGTATAACGTTCGTTTCAGGTGCGGTGGTTATTTTGAGTGCATTGCTACTGGTGGGAGAAATGGGAGGGGTTGGTGTTGCTGCAGCAAGTGCGCTTGGGATTACAATTCAAAATATTATGATGATATATGCCGTAAAACGTAAACTTGGGATTTGGACGCATGTCGGCAGTGCCCGCTACGTTAGAGCCATATTAAATTGATTATGTTTATAGGCATAAAAAAACATTTAAGTCACTTTCTAGGCAGGAATGCGGTCGCAAGAAACCTTGCCGTGTTTGATGACGATGTATTTATCGTTTCTTATCCAAAGTCTGGTAATACTTGGCTCAGGTTTCTGATCGGGAATCTGATCTATTCGGAAACGGAAGTTACGTTCAGTAATATCGAGAAAAAAGTACCAGACATATATTACCTGACAAGACGCAACGCAAGAAAGATACCGAAGCCAAGATATCTGAAGAGTCATGAGTATTATGATCCACGCTATAAAAAGGTAATTTATATAGTTCGAGATCCTAGAGACGTTGCAGTATCATATTATAACTTTTGTATTAAATTTGGGTATTTTGATGAGACTCACTCTATCGATGAGTTCGTGCTCGATTATTGCGATGGGCGTATAGGAGACGGTTGTTCCTGGCAACAGCACGTAGGAAGTTGGCTTGGTGCCATGAGGAATGACCGAAGATTTTTATTTATCAAGTATGAAGATCTGTTAATAGATACGCAACATTGTCTGGAGAATATCGCATGCTTTCTTGAAAAACCGGTTAACGATGAGCAGTTATCTAGGGTGGTTATGTCTAGCACTGCAAAAAGAATGCGAGAACTGGAAGAACAGCAGTCTGATGTCTGGGCGCCAACAAAACATAGCCGCAGGAATAAGGTGTTTATTCGCAAAGCAAGAAGTGGAGTCTGGAGAGATGAGCTTTCATCTGAAAACGCATCAATTATTGAAAATAGATTTCAGAGAATGATGAGAAAAATAGGATATCTGTGAATAAAAATAGGAGTGACTCAGCTTTGCATCCGGTGCCGGCTCCAATGCCTGTTGAGTCTGAGGCGTGGAGATCTGAAATAGGTCTTTCTTTGTTTATAAATACCTATTATCAATATAGGGATGTGAAGCAATTAAGCAGCGCATGCAGTACTATCCTCATTATAGGCTCTGGTCAGGGGCTTGATGCGCAGGTGTTTCGTTGGAAAGGATATGCTGTAACGACCTTTGATATTGACAATGCCTTTGAGCCCGATTATACAGGCAGTGTCCATGATCTTTCGTTGTTCAAAGATAGAAGTTTCGATGTGGTGATTGCATCGCACGTATTGGAACATTTGCCTGAACCTTACCTGGATAAGGCGTTGTATGAAATAGCCCGAGTCGGGAAAAATGCGATCATATATTTACCTGTGCATGGGCGCCATCTTCAATTTCGCTTTGCTCCAGGATTCAAAGGTATCGACATATCGTTTATCCTCGACATTTTTAACTATTTTATACGGCCCGATGGGGAAACTCCTCGATATATGGAAGGACAGCATTACTGGGAAGTGGGTATGCGGGGGTATCGGGTTAAGGATTTGCGGCGTCGGTTTAAGCAGTACTTTGAGATTTTGAGCTGTTACAGGAACAAGGATTGGCTGCCCAGCCAGAATTTTGTATTGCTCTCGAAGAGTTCAAGGGATACATAGCATGGAAAAACACGGTGTAAAAACAACCAGAGAGCATTGGGATGCTACTCACGCTGTGGCTCCGCGCATGAGATTGCCCTCACCATTATTGGTGTCGACTCGAGATATACAACGACTTCTGCGGAAGCACATCAAGCCATGCATGAGAGTGTTGGAAATCGGATGCGCTCCGGGTAAGCAGCTTGCCTATGTCTCTAAAGTGCTCGGCGCGAAGGTTTCGGGTATAGACTATTCGACGGTAGGCATTGGATATACGCATAAGCTGTTTAGTGCGCTGGATATAGATGGTGATGTCCGTTGTGAGGACATGTTCAATAGCAGTTTCCCATCTGATTCGTTCGACGTCGTGTATAGCATTGGTGTAGTGGAACATTTTGAAGACCCAAGGCATCTGATCGAGATACACACAGAGCTTCTATGCCAAGGCGGTACGGCGCTGATAGCAATTCCCAACTATGGTGGCATCTATGGTCGGTTACAAGATCATTTCAATCCGGAAAATCTGTCTATTCATAATCTTGACATGATGCAGATCGACAGCTTTAGGAGTCTTGCACCGCGAGGTGATTTCTCGAATATAGAGGTATTCTCCTATGGACGATTCAATCCTTGGCTGATTAGTTGGGAACGCAAGATGCCAGCTATTGTGGCAAAAATATTATGTATGGTCGGAAATTTCACCGCTCTTTTACAGCCTTTTAATATCACTACGATCAGTCCAATGCTGGTACTGAAAATCACACGCTAATAATATATTTTAGTGATGAAAATCGTTTATTCATTTAATAAGTCGGGTTACGAAGCAGAGTGTTGGGAAAGGGAGATTCGGCGCGCGTCAGATGGTGACTATACATTTATCCCCTTTAATCACGGCGCCTATCTTGATCCGATTCACTATGTCGATGCAGTCACGCTGGATAGACTCTATCAATCGCAACATTCAGGTCTGCATGAACTATATAGGTCCTTCCAGGCGTGTTTAAAAGAGAGTAAGGCGGATGCAGTTATAGTTACAAATGCTCCTCCCTATCATCCGGACTTCCTGAGAAAAATATCTGGCGTGTATAAGGTTTTGTATAGTGGAGATGACCCGGGTGCGACGTATATGCGTAATATCCCCTATCTACATGCCTACCAACATGTGATGTATATGGCGCCGGGGTATAGTACAGATATGGATCTCGGAGAAAAAATGCACTATTGCGGCATGATCAATGTGGATTGGGTTCCAATTTCCGTTTTCGATTTTGAGTATGATTCTTCGAAGATCGCTAACGACATTCTCGAGCATCACCGGGACATTGATGTGATCTACGTTGGTGGGTTTTTTCGTCAAAAGCTGAGACTGTTGGCACAATTAAAAAAAATATTCGGCTCTCGCCTATGCATGCACGGCTTTTTCCAGACAAAACATAACATTTATTACAACATCAAATATGGATTCCCGGGATGGATGCGCCCAGTTTCGTATCAGCAGCGTGTTAACCTGTATCAGAGAGCAAAAATCGGTTTTAACATACATTGGAATGAACATGGTCTGGGGAATCAGCGGCTTTACCATCTACCGGCTAATGGTGTGATGCAAATCTGTGATTGTCCTGATTTGCTAGGGAATGTGTTTGAACCGGGAGTAGAAATAGAAGGATACGCGAGCGAGAGTGAACTAATCGAGAAACTTAATTATTACTTGAATAATGATGATAAAAGACAAGAGTTGGCTCTAAATGGGTATAAAAAGGTAATTCAAAGGTATAGATTCTCGACTGTAACCAGGGGTATTGGTGATCTTATTAAAAGCGGAATGCTGCGCATAAATTATTCAATATGAACGTAGAATCTACACTATCATCAAAAAGTCGTTTGATATTAAATTCTGTTCTGGCGCCATTATTAATTATTTTCTTTATTATTATTGGTCTTGTAATAGTCCCCGTCGGGACAGAACCAATCTTGTCGGCAATCCTAGTGGGGATAATATTTATTTGGATCCTTATGAGGAAAAATAAAGGGATGTTCCCAGTAGAAATCGGGACATTTTATTT
>QIGV01000241.1 GCA_003230085.1 Gammaproteobacteria bacterium | reverse complement strand
TTACACTCATCCTTGGGGTATATGTCACCAGTGGAGTTTGAGAGCGCGTGCAACTAAGAAGTGGGTGTCCATTTTTGCGAAGGAACTCTCAATGCCGAGCAGTGTGAAATAAATAGCATGTTCTCTGAGGGTTTACATTATGTGAGTGACTGGCACACGCATTCAGAAAAACACCATCGCCCTCATACTCGGACATTAGCAGTATGTCTGAATGCTTTCGAAAATCGAAACACGAACTAGACTTCTTTGTCCTCATTAATTATTGGGCAGGACAACTTGCCTGGCTGTATTTGGACCAGCCTTCATGGAGCACGAAGTTATGAGCTGCTCTTCCCGTCACTTGTTACATCAAAATGACAGCACGCTATTTACGTTTCAAACAGCAGTGACTGAGAGCATGCGACTAATGGTGGAACCACAAAAATATTAAAAACATCCAATCGTTTCTTGTAAGAGTTTGAGAAATTTCTTTTTTTCTTGCGATTTTAGCGAGTCGAATAAAACGATCATTTCAGCTAAATCATCATTATCAGCATATAGGAAAGGGGTGGGAGTTTTCAGTACCTGCATTAATCGGTCAGCAGTTTTGTAGTCAGGGGTATGCTTGCCACGTTCATACTGATTGATACGGGGGCTTGCAGAGAATTCATCAATACCTGCGGCTATCCCTAGTTGCTTCTGGGATAGGCCTGCGCGCAATCTAGTCTGTTTTAAGCGCTTTGCGATGGGTGAGTCGTTGCTCATTTAATTTTCCCGCATCCTAGTACTGGGATGAAGGCTAAGAGAATCTTAGTATTTTGCTTGCATGGATACTAAGGATGTCTTAGTATTAGTCTGTGAGGGAGAGCGAGTCGTGGCGTTATGTCTCTGGTTTTTTGCAATTAAAGGTCCTTTAAAATAAGAACCTGCAAAAATATTCCCTCCAATTAACGATTTATACGGAGATAGTCGTTCCTATATCTCCCATTTCACAACAAATTTAATAACAAATACTTTGTTTGTTGGGGCGTCGATATATGTTTCATATATTACCTAGATATTACTCGTATCATTTATTCCTGATTTTTATCTCTGTCACTATTTTTACCACAGGTTGTGGTGGCGGCAGTAGTGGTAGTGGGGTACCCACAAATAATCAGAGTCAATCGAATCTTCAGCAAGATATCAGTGACATCCTTAATGGTGTCGATCCCACAGTGGATAATGTGAGCATTCCTGCTCTGGATATAAGAGTGGCGCCAACGCCAATGCCAGCTGCACCCTCAGGAGTTCGTGAATTGTTCTTTATCAGTACCTCTGCCAAGATACCAATTTATGGGCTTAAAAGCAGAGTCAATCTATCAATGAATGGTAGTGATACTAACTTTGATGATTTTATTTTGGCATATACGCTGGAAGTTACAGCATCCTCAGTTGCCCAGAGGATCATTCTTGAAAGCCGAACAATTAATAATGTTTCCAGTGGTGGCGTATCAAATACAATTTCGAAGGAATATGTTTACGACAGAAATGCTGTGTTAGTAGAAGTGTCATATCCAAATAATGGCGTTGTCGGTACTGTCAGTAATTATCAGGCGATACCTGGAAGTATTCAGAGAGGGGAGATCGGGAAGTTGTATGACGTTTCATATTCTGACGGCACGACTGAGAGTGTCTACTGGCGGCTTGATTATGATACGGATTTTTATTTACGAGCCACACTAGTTATTTTTTCAATTATTTATGATGGCTCCGGAAATGTTGTTAATACAGAGGAAACAAGAAATCTCATCGGTAATGTCCTCAACAACTCAATAGCGTTGACGTTTATTGAGCGTCAACTTGATGGATATCAACGTACTTTCAGTGTTTCACTACTATAAAGTAATGAGTTTTTACATAAATGGTAAAAGCCAATAACTGTCAGACGGACCACTCGTTGAATAACTGATTTTGAGACTGTCTTACAGGTTTGTCTTGATCCATGGAAAACAGCGCGATTTCACCGTTCTAGCTTTAACCTCGTGTACCTAATGATAGGTACGCGACTATTCGAACAGGGAAAAAATATGCCGCATAAATTGAACGTGGTTATCACTATAATTCTGGCCTCATTATTTATTAGCACGACTGTCGTTGCTAAAAGCATCATTAGCAAGAAAGAGATAAAGATCGTTGAAGAAGGGCGTGGAACGATGCAGCAAAAAAGTCGTTATATCTCTAAATGCTATGTTGAAGATCAAGTTTGCCACTATGCCATGATTGAAATATGGAGCAAGGAAGAATCTAACTTGGCCATACAGAATTATATTTCCCAAGTTGATGATAGTAAGACTCCCAAAATGTTCAAAGGAACGGATATGGGGCGCATGATGGTCGAAAATAAAGCCCTATCGATATGTTATTACGATGCACCCTGCCTGGACTATTTGCTTGAGGTTGTTATGGAGATCAATAAAGCACCTCGTGAAATGCTTGAGTTAGCATATAAAGAAAAATCTCAGCTAGACAAACAATCTTTGCAATTACAAATACATGGACGCATGAAGGATCAGGTTGTCGCAGTCAAATCGGGAGGTATTACGGCCAATCATTCTAGCAGTCAGGTTATCACCGCAGCAATAACGCCTGGGCAAGTTATTGATTATGAACGTGACCTTCTAACCAATAATATTGTTTCATTAATTGTTAACGATACTGGGAACCAGGAAATCAATATTAAAATCTCTGGAGATGATAGTCGTACAGCAATACTTGCAGTTGTTATCGGTCACGCCGGGAAGTATTTTATTAAAACGGTTAACGGCGACACAATCGAAGCATCCAACATTGAATTAACATACAAAGGATTTCTAGCAAGAGAGGGGAGTAAATTCTATGCGTACTCCTATGAAGGCAATATGACTGCATATGACTTCCCCATTGGGTTTCATCCAACACAAATACAAAATGCTAATGTATTTAAGACGGGCTATATGCTCCTTGAGCGTGACTTGTCTCCAAACAATGATGCCACAAATTCTCTACGCTATCTTGGAAGTACAATTGGTCTGAATAGCAAAGAAGACTATATGCTCTTGGATTTACACTCTGGAAAAACATACAGCATTAACCTCACATTAGAGGGAAAAAAGCAAACACAGCTATATAATTGCCGAAAAAAGAATGATTTCATTAACATTTGTGATGATGCTATATCGAGGGAGTCCTTATATAAAGGGATGGGGTTTAGAAATGAAAGGCACTACTACTGGGCGGTTCGTTGGCACCGTACTCCTGATGGAGCGTACTTAATTGCATTGGAAGACACCGGACGTAACCTGACCGCGACGGACTTGGAGAATGGTGACAAACGTATCATATTTCACCGCACTCTAGGCATTGCAAAATTCGATACATTTCAGAGTGAAGAAGGTATTGTGAGTATCAGCGCAAAGCTAGGCTTTGGGAAGAAAAGCATCGATAATCTGGCTAGTCAATTCAATAAACTTGAAAAAATATCTCAGAGAAATAATTAGTCACATACTAATGCAGCACCCTTAACTGGCACATCATAGCAATGGGTTGTGATGGTTATGTGACATGCTATGGCATATCATCTGATCTGATTCGTACCATCATTTATTCGCCATGATATGCGGGTATTGAAATGACCTAGCAGTACGGCTGTAGCAAACCAGGTTGAATCTGAATGGAATAGTTGTTGCGAATAGTATATTGACTGACCAGATCGCTAACATAGGCGAAAGCAGTTTTTGTAGGAGAAACAATCCTATCAATAGCAGATTGCTCATAATAAAGGCACATCTCCCAATAACAGACTTGGCAGATGTGGACCGCCCATAAGAAAATCACCGACAGCGTTTGGAATAATGACCGAATATCTCATGACGGCTTACCCATGTGATATTCAGAGGTGCGGGGTCGCCAGAAACGTTGAGGATGTGGCTGATTAGAAAGTGCCGCTGATTGTCGCCAACGCGGTAACCCGGCATAGGCTTGGGCCTCGATATTGATACCGCTACTGATACGATCAGCCGCCTGCACCGCCTCAGCAATCACCATGAGTGGTGTAGACTGCTGTCCTTTGTGATTTTTCCAGCTCCACAGATAACGCAGGGCTGTAGCGCCCTCATTCCAGTATTTTTCTAGTTGAAGTAGGGCAGGCGCCAGGATCTCTAGAGTCAAAGCGTCATGGTGTACGACATAACCTAGCGGTGTCCGTTTCATTGCCGGGTCAAGCACACGAATTTTGCCAATGTCATGGAACAAGGCCGCTACGATTCCTAGTTCCTCTGTGTCAGAGCCGACTTCCTTGAATCGGCTGACAATCTTGGCAGTTTCCACGCTGTGTACCAATAGGCCACCCGGGAAATTATGGTGATGCTTCAGGCTGGCCGGCGCCGAATAGAAAGGTACGGCAATATGATCTTCTTTCAGAACTTCATCGATGAAAGTGCTCAGTGCTGGGTTTTTCATTTTCGCCCTGAGCGTTTTCAGTTGAACCAGGGCTTCTGGTCTGGGGTGTTTATCGCTGGCTGGTGCCGGGAAGACTGGAGATAATGCCGCAATTTCCTTCCCTTGAGTTGCATACAGTAGTTCTGCCACCATCATGCCACGATGGTAGGCTGTTCTGATACAGCTCTTAATCAGGGCGTCATTGATCAGGGGCACAGCGATACACAGTTTTTCCTTCCAAACAAAGGTAGTCAGGGTGCCGGTGGCGTCCTCGAGGTCAAAGGCATAATAGGGTGCGCCTGACTTTGAAATACGTTCTTCAAGCTGACGTATCCAGAAGGTGCTGACAAAAACTTGCGGTGGCTGTTTCAACATTTCAGCAATGGTTACCATGATGCCACCTCTTCTGTACTCAATAAGCACTCAAGCCGCTGTAGCAATACCGGTAAAAGGGCATAAGCCATCCGGGTGTCCAGGCAGGCCAGTTCTGATCTGACCCAGTCCTCCAGCAGAAACGGTCCTTCGTGTGGCTTATGGGTCATTAAATGTGAAAGGTGCCTCATGGCAATGTCATTAAATGCGGCATACAGGGATTCTGCCAGGAGCTGAATGATGGCATTGTCCTGATCAATAGGGTTCTCTAGTTTGGTCATGGTCATTTCATACCTCCGCATACAGATTGTTCTGCAGGAGCCGCTCAAAGGCAGAGCCATCCTGACGAGTGAGGTTGGGGACATAGCGAGAATAGACCGCAAAGAGCATCTCAGTATTGGTATGGCCCATTTGCCGGGCAATCCACTCTGGATTCTCTCCGGCAGCCAGCCACAGCGTAGCGGCCGTGTGTCGTGTCTGATAGGGTCGCCGTTTCTCAAGGTCCAGATGCTCTAAGGTGGGATACCAGATGCGCCGTGTAATATTGCGGTGATTCAATGGGGTTCCTTCCCGGTTGCAGAAGACATAGGGACCCAGGTCGCCGGTATACTGTTGTTGTCTTTGCAGTGCCTCATAGACAAGAGTGCTCATCTGCACTTCTCGGTAGGATGATGGCACTTTGGGTGTTTCATCCTGTCCATCGACGAGGGTCTCATGAATCACAATCTGCCTTTTATCAAAATCCACGTATTTCCACTTCAGGCCGTCGATCTCGCCGGTGCGTAAACCAGTGAAAAACCGAGTGGTGTAATAATTATGGAAATCGCCCCTGATATTGGATAGAAACACCCCGACCTCATCCAGTGAAAAGGGTTGAATAACGGTTTTGGGGACTTTGAGTGGTTTGATTCCAACCCATGGGCTGGTAAAGTCAAAACGGGTCGCCGCTTCTTCAAGAATCATGCGCAATGGCGTCATGATATGGTTGATGCGATCAGCAGACAGATTCCCCCCTTTCTGGCCGGGTTCTTTGGCGAGAGGCGACCGGAACTGGAGAATGTCTGACTTGGTGATGCGGTTGACCTTCATTTCACCAAAGTGGGTGATCAGGTATTTTTTGAAAGTATGCCGGATGGTTGCGGCATAGGACCGTTTCCACTCGATTTCCTTTTCGCTGTACCACTGTTCTGCAAAGTCTCGAAACCAGGGTATCTGCTCGTCTTGTTCTATGCTTGGATCCATTGCCTCGAAACGTGCCGCCATGGGGCTATTGGGGAAATACTTTCGATAATCAAAGATTCCAAGCGTTATTTCTGCCTGGATCTTCTCCAGTACTTTCTCCATTTTTCGTCGGTTGGCGGGCGTGTCAGGAAGAATGGTGTATTCCCTGCATCGCGCACCTGAATAGCGGAAATCAAAGAAAAGGAATCCGTTGCTTTTACGTACGCGAATACTAGCCATGGCAGATTCCTCCTGCGCTGAGAGGAATTATGGGAGCCAGCGATTCAGAGTGCTGCTGCATGTCCTGTTCGATGGTTTCCCATACGTAAAGGATCTTCCTGCCACCAAAAGGGCGGATGTAGTGAACTCCTTCAATGAAGGCTGTGTCCTTAAGCGTGCTCCGGATGTATCGCGGGTCGTACTTGATGAGGCTTGCTAATTCAATGGTTGTTAAATAGGTTTTGCTCATAATCGATCTCCTGGTTATGTTACAGTTTTACATAGGTTTCATGAGTCATATTGACCGGTAGAGATCAAGAAGCATCACAAATGATCAATAACAGTCACGAATGAATATATATGATCAATAATGATCTGTCAAGACTAATATTGATCATTTGTGATTAATTGTTAAGATGGCGTTTTTGAGGAGATGGATAGATGGGGTGTACCCATGATCAGAATTAAACTTAAGCATTTACTGGATGAGAAATCATTTAATGAGCGTAGGCGTATTACGCTTAATGAAGTGAGTGAGGTGACAGGAATATCAAGACCAACGCTAAATCGAATTGCTAATACGCCTGGATACAATACAAATACAGATATTGTTGATGCACTGTGTAAGTACTTTGAGTGCACACCGTGTGAATTGCTTGTTTATATCCCTAATGAAACAGATGGTGACATTTAATCATTTCGTAGTAGTTGGGTTTGGCCAAGTGCGTGGCGCAGGTATGAGTCAGCTATCGACTCTAAGCGGACTTTAAAAAACACATGGCATAGCGAAACATTGAGTGCAGGTATTGTTGATTTATGATTCAACTATAAGAGGAAATAGATTGGAATTTACTATGGAGTTAGTGGAATAAGGAAATATGAGTGGCGATAATGATGGCTTCATTGAGTTAAATCGTACTTTATTTGAGTTGCCTCGAGATTATACTCAAGGAGCCGAGAGAGATGATCTTGAGCTAAGTGAAGCTCTAGGACTTAGGATAAATAAAGACTTGGGCTGGGATGCTTTGCTTAAGCAATACCGCGTTGTTTTATTGGCTGAAGCGGGATCAGGAAAAACAGAAGAAATCCACCAAACAGCTCGTAAACTTCGCTCCGAGGGAAAAATAGCTTTTTTTATAAGACTAGAGCACATATCTTCTGGTCTAGAAGGCGCATTTGAGGAAGGGGATTATGAGGAATTTCAGCATTGGTTGGGGTCTAATGATGAAGGATGGTTGCTTCTTGATTCAGTAGATGAAGCAAGGTTGAAGCATACCCAAGATTTTGAGCAGGCCATAAGAAAAATAGCCTGCGATCTTCGCCCTGCCTTCCAAAGGGTACACATCATAATAACTGGCAGAGTTGATGCTTGGCGAGCAAAAACAGATTTAGAATTGTGCAATAAGCAGCTTGAATATGATGCATCGAAAGAGGAAGAACAAAAATTAGAGGACGAAGACGAGTTGTCTCATGATGATGAGGAATTTGATGGAAAAACGAAAAAATCAGGGAGAACAGATAAAAGTGATGACGGATTTAAGGTTTATTCTATCAGCAACTTGTCTTCTGATCAGGTGGCGGTCTTTATACGCGGGAAAGGTGTTTCTAATGTTCCTGAATTTTTACAAGAAATTGATAGACAGGATGCATGGGCATACACCACGCGCCCTCAGGATTTAATAGACATCATAGATTTTTGGAATAAAAATAAGCGTATAGGATCACGTTTAGAGCTCGTTGAAAATAGCATTGAAAGGCGATTAGAAGAGCGTAAAGAAAATACTGCTGCTGCAAACCCGATTTCCCTAAGCAAGGTACGTGATGGAGTTAAGCTAATTGCAGCAGCTTCTACTTTAATGAAGGAAGCTACTATTAGGGTTCCTGATGGTAGCGAAAATTCTGTTGGGATTGATGCTCATTCACTTTTGCCTGATTGGACTAACGAAGAGTGTAATACACTTCTAAGCCGTCCTATATTTGACGATGCTATTTATGGGGCGGTGCGCTTCCATCATAGGTCAGCAAAGGAATATTTAACAGCAGACTGGTTTAACAGTTCTCTAGAGCAGGGCGCTTCACGAAAGATAATAGAAAGCCTTTTTTTTAAGAAAATATATGGTGTCGAGGTATTGGTGCCCTCAATGAGGCCTGTTTTATCTTGGTTGGTTCTTTTTAACGATAAAATTAGAAAGAAAGCCTGTGATATTGAACCAGAAGTTGTTTTTGAGGGAGGCGACCCAAGCAAACTTCCTGTTGAAACAAGAAGAGAAATACTAAGCAAGGTTTGCTCAAAAATAGAAGATGACACCTCTAGGCGGTCAGTCACAGATTATTCTGCTGTGCAAAGATTTTCCAACCCTGATATGGCAGAGAACATAAAATCATTAACCGTAAAATATAAGAACAATGCAGAAATCACCTCTTTTCTGATGCGCATGATCTGGCAAGGTCGTATCAAACAGGCCTTGCCTGAAGCAAAAATATTTAGCCTTGATAGCAATACAGAAAAATACACGCGAATAGCTGCAATAAGAGCAGTAAAGGAAATTGGTTCTGATGCAGACTTTAAGGAAATTCTGCTCGCCCTTCTTTCCCAAGAGACTGAGATTGATCGACGAATACTTACAGAAACCGTTGATCATCTAGATGAATCAATAGAAGCTGTTGAGTGGATTTTTAAAGCTCTGGAGAAGGCTAAAGATAAAGAAAAATATAGTGCTGATGGCCTTAGCTACTCTTTGGTAAAATTTGCCGAACGCTTAGAGCCTGATATTGCGTATAAGTTTGCACTGCATGTAAACAGGTATTTAGAGCGCACGCCTGTAATTGAAAGAAGGTTTTGTGAAGTTTCTGAGCGATATGGCTGGCTTATAAACTGTGGTGCAAGAGCTGTAGAAAAACTTGTAATTTTACGACACCCATATGCTTTAAGCTCAGAGAGTCTCTCCATAATTTCTAAAATCCCTCCATTTAATGAATATGCAGACTTTGAAAGTAGGTCGCTTACCACTGAAATTACTGAGCTGGCTAAAGATTGGATTGATCTCAAATTTTCTCTATTTTGGAAGGATGTAGAGGTAACAAGAGAAAACGTATTTATTAAAAAAGACGAGAGATTAACTTATTTTTGGCAAGCATATACTCTCGGGGCATATTGGAACTTTGAAGAAAACGATTTTGATCGTGTGATAAAGGACATTACTGAGAGAGATCTATTAGATGATCAGTTAGTAGCTTTATCTTTAGCCTTCCAGATATATAAAGAAAATGAACGCCCACGTAAATGGAAAGAGCAACTAAAAAAACTTGCAGAAGGTCTAAATGAATTAGAAGAAAGGTTGGCTGAGTTATGGCAGCCATCTTCCCAATCGAAAGAACAAAAAAATTGGAAGCGACAAGAGGCAAAGTGGAAACGACAAGATAAAAAAAGGAAGGAGGAGCGGCAAAAATATCATGCAGATTGGCTTGGGAGGTTAAATGATAATTTTGAAAAGCTTAAAGATAAAGACCTTCTAGAAAATACCTTTGGCGAAGATAGGTTTTTAACCGCACAACATTATCTATTGGAACGTATGCGGAAGTTGAGGGATGACTCTACGCATTGGACACAAGGGAATTGGCGCGATTTAATAGATGAATTTGGCGAGGAAATAGCGAGCGCATTCCGAGATGGCCTGCTCCTTTCTTGGAGGTTTTATAAGCCTAAGCTTCGTTCTGAGAAAGATGATGAGAATGGCACTCCCATAGTTGTTATTATTGGGTTGTCCGGTCTAGAAATTGAAGCTAGAGAAGCCGATAACTGGCCTGATGGATTAAGTGGAGACGATGTAAAGTTGTCATGCCGCTATGCCTTTCAAGAATTAAACGGTTTCCCGAGTTGGTTTTCAAAGCTTCACCAAGAATTCCCTAAAATCGTTAGTGATTGTGTTTTAACAGAAATTGATTGGGAGCTCACAGCGAGCCAAAATGGACAAGAAAAGCATTATATTATCGGCAAAGTAAGTCGGAGTGGACAGACACTATGGGATGATATAGCTCCTGAATTGCTAAAACGACTAAAAACAGAACCTTTAAGCCTAAAACATCTAGGCTATCTTCTTAAAATTATACAGAGTAGCTCAACGGTTTCTGATCAAGATATTGCTCAACTTGCTGCAAAAAAATGTAAAGCACTCAATGATCTTAATCATATTGCTCAATGGTTTGCAGCATGGGTAGGTGTTGAGCCAGACACAGCCATAGAAGAACTATCTAAATACCTAGAAGTAATACAGGAAAACACAGAAGCAGTTAGTCTTGCAATGAATGTTATAGTTAATTTAGTCGGCGAAAGAAGAACAGGGTCACATACACGAGAAGGCTTCAAGTCGGCAAAACATCTAAAGAACCTCTACTTATTGATGCACAAATATATCAAGATTGAAGAAGATATTAATAGAGCTGGAAAAGGCGCATATTCTCCTCAGCTTCGCGATGATGCTCAAGATGCAAGAAATGGACTTTTAGCAATCTTGACGGAAATTCCAGGGGAGGAAACTTACCTAGCTTTAACAGAGATGGCTAAAACACACCCCGCAGAAAATTTTCGTGCATGGATGATGTGTAGCGCAAGAGAACGTGCGGAAAAAGACGCTGATTTAACTGCAATGTCTAGTAACAAATTTGACGACTTTCAGAACCTTCTAAAGAAAAATCCAAAGGTTTTGATGCTAGAGCCCAATATCTATGGCATGGGAATTAACTTAAGGGCAGCGTTGCGATATTTAAAAGGAAAATTGTCGTCTCTTAAAAAGTAAGAGGCTCTGAGCGTCCGCTTTTGGCGCTAGCAGACATTTTAGGTTTGTTAGATTCAAGTTGCAGCGACCAACTTTAGGCAGTGGTCAATTTTGGGTGAATTGAGCTGCGATAAAAAGATGTGGTTTTGAAAGTGGGCTCAGGATGGGCCCCAGATGGGCCCCGGCAAAAATAAGGAATGCTGGAAAGGGCGTAACCCATTGATTTAATTGGTCGGGGTGAGAGGATTCGAACCTCCGGCCCCTGCCTCCCGAAGGCAGTACTCTACCAGGCTGAGCTACACCCCGAATTTGGAATTGAACTTAGTAGTTGCGTTTGACGGAAAACTCAGCCAATGCAATGAGGGCATCTTTGTATGGGCTTGCAGGAATAGGCTCGATGGCTTCAATCGCCAATTGTACCTCTATTTGTGCTGCACGGGCAGTGTAAGCCAAGGCATTTGTTGATTCAATGGTTTTCAGTACTGATTCTATGTTTTCCAGCCCGCCGGCTTCTATGGCATGACGTATGGTTGCAGCTTGCTCTGGTGTGCCGACGCGCATGGCATAAATGAGCGGCAAAGTTGGTTTACCTTCTGCCAGGTCATCGCCTATATTTTTACCCATCTGTTCCGAAGAGGCGCTGTAGTCAAGGACGTCATCGATGAGCTGGAAGGCTGCGCCGATATGCATGCCAAATTTTGCCAACGCATTTTCTTCATCTGGATCAGAGCGGCTGATGACTGCCCCGATTTGTGATGCTGCTTCGAATAGCTTGGCAGTTTTGCAGTGGATCACTTCCAGATAGCTGCTTTCACTCGTCTCCGCATTATTCGTATTGAGGAGTTGCAGCACTTCGCCTTCGGCGATGGTGTTGGTGGTGTGAGCCATGATTTCCATGATCCTGGGATTTCTGACTTCCACCATCATCTCAAAGGCTCGTGAATAGAGAAAATCGCCGACCAGTACACTCGCCTCATTGCCCCACACGGCATTGGCCGTTTCTTGCCCACGTCGTAATTCAGAGGCATCAACGACATCGTCATGGAGCAGCGTTGCGGTATGGATAAATTCGATGACAGTTGACAGCCTGATATGCTCAGTGCCGGTATAACCCGCCGCGCGCGCGCTCAGGAGCACCAGCATCGGGCGTATGCGTTTGCCACCGCCATTGACGATATAGAATGACAACTGATTGATTAGGCTGACATTAGACTTCAATCGCTCGTGGATAGCCTTGTCTACAGCAGCCATATCATCTGCAATGAGGGCAAGAATCCCATCGAAATCCATCGATAGCTCAGGAATGTATTGTGGTATTTGCAATATAATTCAGATAGTCAGTGGGTATACCTTGAGTGTAAGATTCTTCTCAATCTGAGGCAAGTCGAATTCAATAACGCATTGACCTGGTCCGTCACTATCGTTAGAATGCCCGGCTTGTATCGATTTAGATGAAATTAATGGTCTGGAGTTGAATATGTACGCGGTATTTATAACCGGTGGCAAACAGTATCGGGCAACTGAAGGTGACGTCATTCGTGTTGAGAAGCTCGACGCTGGAGATGGCGACGCGATTGATTTTGAAAAGGTTTTGATGGTGACTGACGGTGACGACGTCAAGATTGGCGCACCCTATGTGGCTGGTGGCAAGGTTACCGCCACTGTCAGGGCGCAGGGTCGGCACAAAAAGATCAAAATCGTCAAATTCCATCGCCGCAAGCATCACCGTAAGCAGATGGGGCATCGTCAGTCCTATACTGAACTACAGATTACCGGCATCAGTGCGGAATAATAGTGATTTTAGTGTCAAGAGGTAGAGAAGATGGCGCATAAGAAAGCAGGTGGTAGTACTCGTAATGGACGTGATTCAGAATCCAAACGTCTGGGCGTGAAGCGTTTTGGCGGAGAATCGGTTATAGCGGGTAATATCCTGATTAGACAGCGGGGTACACGCGTCCACCCCGGTGTTAATGTGGGCTGCGGCCACGACCATACCTTGTTTGCGAAAGCCGACGGGAAGGTATTATTTCAAATCAAGGGGCCCAAAAAACGCCAATATGTTAGCGTTGTGCCTCACTAAGCGCCACACGGAAACAAGTACACCAGAACCCCGTCACAGTACGGGGTTTTTTGTTTTCCTCTTTCCTCTTTTCTCTTTGTTCTTTGCTCTGCTATCTTGAAATACCATGAAATTCGTTGATGAGGTCAAAATTAAGGTAAAAGCGGGAGATGGTGGCAATGGCTGCATCGGCTTTCGCCGTGAAAAATATATTCCCTTTGGCGGTCCGGATGGTGGGGATGGCGGGGATGGCGGGAGCATTTATCTGCGCGCCGATCAGAATATTAATACTCTGGTTGATTTCCGGACTAAAAGACAATTTTCCGCAGAGCGGGGCCAAAATGGTAGTGGTAGCAATTGCACCGGTAAAGGTGGTGTTGATCTCACCATTGATGTGCCGGTCGGTACCACCGTTCAAGATATTGAGACTGATGAGATGATCGGTGAGGTGGTCAAGCATGGCCAACAGTTGCTGGTGGCCAAAGGCGGCTTTCATGGTCTGGGTAATACCCGATTTAAAAGCAGCACCAACCGCGCCCCTCGCAAGGCAACTCAGGGGACTCCGGGAGAAGAGTACCAACTCCATCTGGAACTAAAACTGCTGGCGGATGTTGGCCTGCTGGGGTTGCCTAATGCCGGTAAATCGACCTTTATACGTTCTGTTTCCTCCGCACGCCCTAAAGTGGCTGACTATCCATTTACAACCTTGTATCCCAATCTGGGCGTGGTGCGTGTCGTCGCTCATCGCAGCTTTGTGGTGGCTGATATCCCTGGTTTGATTGAAGGTGCGGCGGAAGGGGCCGGGCTGGGTATTCAGTTTCTCAGGCATCTCGCGCGGACGTCTATATTGCTACACCTGGTGGATGTCATGCCTGTCGTTGAGACGGAGGAGCCGGTGGCTGCAGTTAAAAAAATAGAAGGTGAATTGCAGAAATACAGCCCCGAGCTCTTTGGCCGGACCCGTTGGCTGGTTCTGAACAAGGTTGATCTATTGCCAGCAGATGAGCGCCTGCCTTTTTGCGAGGAAATCATTGAGCGCCTGAAATGGCAACAGCCCTGGTTTATGATATCGGCGGTAAACGGGGAGGGCACCCAGGCGCTGTGTTACAAGATAATGACGACTATTGAAGAAAATCAGGCACAAGAGACAAGCGAAAAGATACAAGAATAAAAGCTTACCCCTTGTATCTTGTATCTTTCCCCTTGTATCTTTAGTGTGATGAATAACCGTACACCAATCAAAAATGCGCGTCGCTGGGTCGTCAAGGTCGGCAGTTCTCTTCTGACGAATGACGGCCAGGGGTTGGATACCACCCTGATTC
>QIGV01000106.1 GCA_003230085.1 Gammaproteobacteria bacterium | reverse complement strand
GTCGATGCTACCACCCGCACCCAGGGTAACAAGGGCAACAGATCCATCAACTCCGGCTTTCCAGCCATCGCTCTTCCTGAAATCGTCCAAGGCCTGCTGCTGGAGAAAGACAATGATTACAGATTTTACCTGGACGCCCAATTGAAAGCCTATCGATGCAGCGGCAGTACTATAATAATCGACCGTATTCCCACCGATTATTAATGCTCCCTCGCCATATTCGCCCCCTATCCCCAAACCTGCCTTGATAACTTCAGGGAAGATGAGTACACCTTTTGCCGATTTGAGAAAATCTTTACCACCCGCTACTTCTTTCCTGAATTTTTTAAGAGTCTCATTGACCTTGATATTGATAATTTCTGCTGTTTCGGCGTAGGCATTAGTTTGAATGAATGCACTCATGGAAATAATCATAATAAGAGCTATAAAGATATTTGATTTTCTTGCCGTTCCCATTACTTTCTCCAGTGTTTTCATTAGGGTTATGAGATTTTGTTATTCCGGTTAGCGCCGATAAATATAATGAGAAATAACTCTCTTTTAGGATGATTCGCTTCGAGCATCGCCTTCGGGCATAATATTATATCAATTTGATATGCCTGTCAGGTCATGGTTGTATATGATTTCTACACAATCACTAAATGAGAAGTTGGTGTATCCTCACCGCTTACAGTACATCACTTTGAGCGCCTATACGGGACCCTGCCACATCGGTGTGAAAAAATAATTCAGATATCATGGCTATCGAGAATGAACATGAGATTAAGATGAAAATACAGGAGTTACGCATAGAACACCGGGACCTGGATGATGTTATCGACAGGTTGCAGCAAAATTATCATGGTGACCAATTACAAATCAAGCGGTTGAAAAAACGAAAATTGCAATTAAAAGATATGATCAACAAATTTGAGAGCAAGTTAATACCTGATCTCAACGCATGAAAAAATTTGCCTCATGGTCTTACTTCTCGCCATAAATTATTTTAAAAGAGGGATCCTCAGGCAATTATAAAAAAATATTTCATGATCTTTTCCAGGACATCTTAAACTGGTTCATTTTATGAGTAAGCATCACAGCTCTGTCATACGCGCACTGGTATTTGCGGCCCATAAACATCGGGATCAACGGCGTAAAGACCCGGAAGCATCACCCTATATCAATCATCCTATCGCACTGGCTGACGTTCTATGTAATGAGGGGCTGGTTGATGATATCGAAACTCTCTGTGCTGCTATCTTGCACGATACAATAGAGGATACTGAAACCACTGCAGACGAATTGATCCAGCATTTTGGGGAAGAAATCAGTCAAATTGTACTCGAAGTTACTGATGACAGGACCTTATCAAGTTCAGAGCAGAAACATCAGCAAATTATCAATGCAGCCTCAATCAGCGATAAGGCAAAGCTTGTAAAATTGGCTGATAAGATCTGTAATTTGCGAGATATCGCGAGCAGTTCACCTGTTGGATGGAGTCTGCAGCGACGTAAGGAATATTTTGACTGGGCAAAACAGGTTGTTGAGAAACTTCGTGGCGTACATGAAGGCTTGGAAAGACTATTTGATATAGTCTATACAGACAGACCAAAGTAAAAAATACGGGGAGGCACAAAATGTACTGTAATATACGTATTATAAATATTGTCTTAATGGTTTTTATGTGCAGCATGTTACCTACGGCTATATACGCAGGAGATTTGCCCAAACAGCTTGTGTTACCCCTGAAATTGGCTAGCCAGGCAGCAGATGCCGCGATGAAGCAATGTCAGAAAGATGGCTACAGGGTTAGTATTGCTGTCGTTGACCGATCGGGTATTCTTACCTACTTGATTAGGGATGATGGGGCTGGTGTACATACCATTGACAGCAGCCGACGCAAGGCCTATACCGCTGCGAGTATGAGGGCTCCTACGCAATTTTTTGCGGAACTGATCGGCCGTCTACCGGAAGTACAAGGGCTTAGGGACATGAATGACTCCATACTGATCCTGGGAGGTGGCTTGCCAGTAAAACTTGCCGGTGAAGTTGTTGGCGGAATTGGCGTAGGCGGGGCGCCAGGCGGCAAACTGGATGAAGCCTGTGCACGTGCTGGTCTCAAAGCCATTGATGCTGATCTTTATCAGAAATCTGAATAGTTCAGTGACTAATGTCGTTCCAGGAAAGTAAGACAGTTTTCAGAGGCAGAATCATCACTGTCAGTGTTGAAGGAATAGAGCTGCCCAACGGCAAGCACCTTGAGATGGAAATTGTAAGGCATCCTGGCGGTGCTGCGGTTGTCGCACTGAATCAGTCTGGCTGTATTTGTCTCCTGCATCAGTATCGCTATGCCGTAGGTGGTTGGATCTGGGAGTTACCAGCCGGTAAGATAGAGCAGGGCGCTTCGCCACTGCAAACTGCGCAGCATGAATTAGGTGAGGAAGCGGGTGTCAGCGCATTAAATTGGCAGAACCTGGGAGAAATAATTTCTTCCCCGGGAGTTTTTAATGAGAAAGTTTATCTTTTTCTGGCGACTGATTTACAGGATGTTAGTCACAGCGCCGAGGAGCATGAGGTATTTGAGCGGCATTGGGTGCCCTATGAAGAGGCATTGCACTGGGCGTTGAGTGGCAAATTGAATGATGCCAAAAGCATCGCGGCCTTGTTCAGGTCTCGGGAGTATATTCTCGCCTGATTCTGCCTAATACGTATATCGTTCGTTTCCTTCCTTCTAGGATTCTTTTCTATTTTTCTCCTTGACTTGACGGAGAAATAAAGGTGTCAGCAAGTTGTTTGGCAAAGTCTTGCAAGGCAAAATGAAGGTCACCCCAGCGCCAGTCAACACTTGAATAAGTCATTTTTGGAGAATCACCACTGATGGGAAAGGTACTGAGAATATCTTTTGTAGCGCCGTCTTCAAGGGTAATAAGACCTATTACCTTGCTTTTGGAAAACTCTTGACCAATGCCAATACCATCAGAGCCACTTTCAAAAAAAGCAGGGCTGGTATCAATGCCTCTACCACCATTGAAGCGATGCAGATTCAGGATGTCCACTCGTATAACGAGCCCATCAGCAATGTTTTGCGCAGTAGTTGCAGCGCTTGACTCATACAGATTACGATTATTCAATTCTCCAATAATCAGGTTTTGCAATGTTGCTACGTCATTGACCGCTTCAGAGACAGAGGTCTCGACGCTGACATAGGCCTTGCTGTAGTTCTCAAGTGCTGCCGGTTTCTGGATTTCCTGTTGAGCGCACCCGTTCAATGCAACCATCAGTATTGCCGGGATGAAACCAATTATCCTGATTTTCATAGTGCTACCTGATTATGACAATATTGCGCGTTAACAATGTCTGCAAATATAAGCACATTATTGAATATTTAGTTCAAAGGATTATCCAGGCACTGCTCATAAGATTTCTTTATTTATTGTACCAATTTGCCAACTTCCTGGCCAGTAGCCGACTTATTCGTTGCATGGCCGTTTCGATATTTCCCCATGGCCAGTCCGGGCTGATAGGTGTTCTTTGTGGCGAGTAGGCTGACAATCTAAAGGTTGGCAGTATCTTAAGGTTTGAATTGTCGATTAATACAAAGTTAGCACTGATGGTGTTACTGCTGGCACTCCTCCCTTGTGAAATTCGCAGACTATCGCTGACGCGGCGCATTGTATCCACATTCACCAGTATAGAGAGGCCTGAACCAGCAGCATTATTTGTAGGCGCGGCCATGATTTTCCATGGGAGATTGAGATTGACGAGTTCAGTGATAATGCTGTTTTGCAGAAATAATATATCCTGTTCTTTGTGGGCTGCTGAAAATTCTACCCTAATATAGACTGTATCGTATTGCTCTAGAGCGATGGGGTGACCAGAGGGTTGGGCTGAGCACGACAATAGAATTATTACAGCAAGACTGACCAGTAATAACGCTATATATTTCATCTCAATAGACCGTCAATATAAATATATATTCAGGTATTCAGGGCGCTTATTAGGACGATGGTAAACCCATCCGGGGAGTGTCCCATATCTATACGGGTCACTACAAGCAATGTGATTGCTAGCCAATATAGCCGGGGGAGGTGGAATTTACAATACAGAATAGATTTGCTGCGATTTTACGCCCTCCGGAGGGTGATAACAATATTGCTAACAGCTCTGTCGATCAGTTCTTCTTCCTCCAGAATTTCTGCGCGACCAGCCCTTATTTCCTCTGCAAATTGAGACAGACTCAGGTTTCTGGTATTTCCTCCGTTACGGTTCGTGAACATATACATCTCGGTGACGCTATTAATCCAGAGGAGTTTTTCATGAGTATTACTGCCATCGTTTTTTATGAAAGAAATCCATGAGCCTTTTGCCATATTCCTAACTAGATCTGTATGTTTATCCTCAATGGTATTCAGTGAGTTATCTTCTACAGAATTACTCAGGGTAATCTCCTCTACTTCAATGTTGCCCTGTTCAAATTGTGCCAAAATATCAGATGTTTTACTGGAAAATTCTTCAGGATCCGCTTCTGTCGCCTGAGCTATTTCCTGTGCTGTTTTATTATGCGCGTGCTCGTCATCAGAGTGACTGCTGACATCACTATCATCAGGTAGATTAGTTGCGTCGGATTCAATTATGATATTAGAGGGAGTTTGTTCAGCATTTTCTTTTTTTACACCACTGCGGGATTTTGTGCTGACAGCTCGGCTATGACACTGGGCTAGTTCTGCATAGAACTTTTCACGTCCCTCAGCAGGCATGGCAAGATTGTCCATGCCCTGATTCAGGCACTCAAGCAGCCCCGGGAGTGCCTCGACGAGATTCCTTCTTTCACCCTGAGTTTTTTTGGGCATCACACTCCAAATTAGTTTATCCATGACATCGATATGTTTTTGCAAAGATTCCAGGTCGCCCGCATTTTTCAGGTAAGACATCATCAACAATTTAGACCAGTACTCACTCAGAAATTCTTTGACGACATGGTTAATATCGGAGGTATCAATACGTTTCCTGACTTCTTTATTGGCAATAATGCCTGCATTGTGTTGTAGTGCCTGTTGTTCAAATTCCTGTCGCGCTTGCTCGATTTTTTCTTCTGATTGTTGGCTGATATCGATTAAAAACTCATCCAATTCAGTAAGCAGTTCCTGGAATATTACGATATCATCATCAAAATCATTTAGTATTTTTTGAACAACTTTCTCTGCTTTGTCATAAATAGCATCTGCAAATTGATCATCCTCATCATTCAAACCTAAGGCGGCGCGGGACAGTGTATCCAGAAGGTTTCTGGCAGGGTGTCTTTTTTTGGAGAAAAATGTCCTGTCTATTAATACTACTTTTAGTATCGGGATCTGTAGCCTGCCGATGAGGGCCTTCATGCGGTCTGGAATATTTTTGTCATCCAATATGTAGTCAAAAAGCATTGCGACGATATCAATCGTGTCATCCTGATGCTGAGACATTTCACCAAAAACATTGCGTGTTTTCAGATCCCTTAATATATTTCTGGCGCCACTCAGCAGTAGTGATGGATCGATATGGGCCTCACCAGTGGAAACATTGCCAGAATTCCCCTGCTGCAGCATCGTCAGGTGATTCATTATTTCTCCTGCAGACGCAGGTTGGCCTTTTACCGCAATAGCAGGGCCTACCGAATTAGCCCTTATTAATTCCTGAAGCGAGGAAAATAAATCAACACCTGAGGTATTACTTTCACCATAGGGTTCATTCAAAACACGGTTAAGTGCTGTTTCTACTGTCGCATTGTTTCGTATTGCATAGTTAATAACTGGCAGAATATTATTCTGCGCCAGAAAGTAGTTTATTTCCTGGTAAATCAATTTAAGATCTTTAATAACGTATTTTTCAAATAGTTTTAGAACGATTAGCTTGACCTTGATATCAGAATCAAGTTCATTGCAGGCTTCCTTGAATGCATTACAGATATTGACAGGATTCAGAGGATTACTGTTTTTTTCTGCCGTAGTACCGACTAATAGATGAGCGATCCTCTGCTCAAGGGCGAATAGTTCGTCCTTGCAAAGATAATTAGCCTTGGCAACCATATTGCTGACCGCAAGCGATGTTTCCAGGAGGTTGTCTTCAATCAGGCTTAGTTCATTATTTTTCGTCAGATCTAATTGATCTGTAGAAGGTCGGTCTTCAAAGCTGCACTGATCGATCAATTGTTTGCTGAATTCGTTTTCAATATTTTTTCTTTTTAGACGAACATCACGCATTGCATCAAAATAATGACTTTGTTCATTATTGTTTTCTGCTTTTTCAGCAAGCTCAAACAAGGTGTCATCAACCAAACCCATCATTGTCGATAGGGATTTCGCCAGTTTCTCCGAGGCTATACTGCTACACTTCTTGATCAGGTTTGTGCCATGTTCTGTTTTTCCATGTTGACTAAAGCGCACAACATTATTTTGTGAGGATTCTGACATTGAATTGCACCGTTTTATGTATTCTGCTGAAATTACCAGCCACATTAATATCATGAATATGTAAATAAGAACTGTGAACTTATCCTCATTTTATGGGATTTTATCGTTTACTAGCGCTGTGGCCGCTTTCTGATCGTTCACTAAGAGGAGGGAATGCTATTTACGCTGCCAGGATAATAATCATTATAAAACAAACGGATAATACTTGTTCTAAACACCTCGTATATTCCGGCCGATAATATAGTAGAGCGTTATTTTATCAGATTCGGTGTTCTATCATTATGGGAAAAGCAGAGACAGTACCTGACGATCATATTATCCCTGATCGGCGGGCGAAGAAAAATGGAAGACGCTATCAGACAGCTAGGCGAAATGAGGTGCGTTGGGAAACCGATAAGGAGCTACGCAGAAAAAACCGCGGTGATCGCCGAAAGTCACTTAGAAGCCCATGGGATGACCTGACTGGAGCATGATTCTATTCATCCAGTAATCGTTTATCCTGCGAGTCGAGAATGACCACGCTATGCCAGGACCTGCTAAGAATTTTTCCGGTTGACATGACTTTCTCCAGAGCTGGATATTCTATGTTTTTACCTATAAATTTTGCGATATATTCATATTCCGGTTGAATTTGTATTAATGACAGCAATGTAATCAATGCCGCAAGATACCGGCCAGAATTACTACTAATTCTGTACCGATCGTGTTATTCAACTGACCTGCTTGTCTGTGATTTTCTCACAAGGCCCACTGTAAGGCGCCATTTATGATCATGCTGGACATCTTCTCCTCACTCCATGACAATACTGCATAGAGATAAAGTATTTGAATTGAAAGGAAGAAGCAATGATTGCAGCACCAAGTTACCTGGATATTATCGAGAGCTATCATCAATTTCGTGAGGCGGCACATGAACTGATCGAATCTGTGATGACGGGTATCGCCAGTACGGCTTTACTGGATGACAATGAGGCCCGAAAGCGCGCCGCTGAATGCCTGCATGAAAAATATCCTTTTGCTGATTTGCTTTACATCCTGGATGAAGAAGGTATTCAAATTACCGAATTTCTAATGACCGACGATAGTGAGAGCATGCAAAAGGGCCGGGGGATAAACCGGGATCGTAGTCAGCGCCCCTATTTTCTGTCATCCAAAGACAGTGATAGCGTGGTGACGACAGAGCCCTATTTTTCAATTGCCAGACGACAACTTTGTATCTCGGGTGCATTGAGATTACATAACAGGGATAGCGGCCTTTCGGGGTATCTGATTTTGGATTTTGACCTGGAGCAGACCCTGAGTTTTCTGATGGGGGATACCCGGCGGCGTCAGTTTGAACCATGGTTTCGCGGGGTATACAGCTTGATAGTCTTCGGCCTCATGGTGGTGGTCGCCCTGTTACTTTACACCGCATTCTCTGAAATCGTTTCACTATTTACAGTGCCCCATACTGTTGAGGATGAAAAACTCAAGCCATTTGGAATTGTCATATTTCTGACCTTAGGGCTTGCCATTTTTGACCTGGGAAAAACGGTGTTTGAGGAAGAAGTGCTGATGCCCAAGGAATATTTCCGCCTCAGCGCCACACGACGCACCATAACCCGGTTTATTGCTGCGATCCTGATTGCGGTATCCATCGAAGCCCTACTGCTCATGTTCAAGTCCGTACTGGGTGATCCCAACAGCATTATGGCGGCCGTAGCTATGATGGTTGGTGCGGTTGGGTTGCTCATAGGTCTTGGTATTTTTGTTTATCTGGGAGCCCGGGCTGAAGAAATTATGTCAAAAACGCCGCGTTTGCCAGGGAGCAAGAACATCAATTAAATTCTGATATGCAGATGGTGTTCATCTACACCACACTAGCCACTTGTGGTGACTACTAAATGGTAAAAAATTCAAAGTTTAGGTGGCATGCGTTCCTCCTTGCTTGTCCACAACTGTAAAAAACAGACAGTCTGAGAAATTAAAAGGAGATGCTATGGAAGTGACAATTGTTCATGTCCAGGTGAAACCGGAGTATATTGCAGATTTTATTGAGGCGACACAACACAATCATGCTGCGTCTATCAACGAGCCTGGTAACGTCCGTTTTGATGTGCTCCAGGCAGGCGATGATCCTAGCTGTTTCATACTGTACGAGGCCTATAGGACACAAGATGATGCGTTGCGGCATAAAGAAAGCGAGCACTATCTAGTCTGGCGCAAGGCAGTGGCTGCCTGGATGGCGGAACCCCGCCAAGGGGTGCCATACAAGGGCCTGTTTCCTAAAATCGACACATGAAGCCATTTTCGGTTTCCACTTTGCCACGTATTGAATTTGGCAGGGGACTACTGTCCAGATTACCAGAAATTATATGTCACTATGGCCGTCATTTATTGCTAGTGACAGGGCATCAGTCCTTCCCCGAATCATCGGCCTGGAAAGCGTTGCAGATCCTGTTTCGGCAGCATCAGATTGGCTGGGAGCATGTCAGGGTCAGCGCTGAACCTTCACCACATTGGGTGGACAATATAGTCACTCAGTATTCAGATCGGCAGTTTGATGTCGTCTTGGCAATAGGGGGTGGCAGCGCCATAGATGCCGCCAAAGCTATCGCCGGCCTGTTAAGGCTTCAGCACTCGGTTATGGACTATCTGGAAGGGGTCGGGCCTGAGCGTCCCTACACTGGACCGACAACCCCCCTCATTGCAGTACCAACGACGGCGGGTACAGGTAGCGAGGCGACCAAAAATGCTGTGCTTAGCGTCCATGGAAAAGGTGGATTCAAAAAATCATTTCGCGATGAGCAGTTGGTGGCAGCGTATGCCATCATAGATCCGGATTTGCTGGAAAGTTGCCCCCGTGAAATCATTGCTGCCAATGGTATGGATGCCCTAACGCAGTTAATGGAGTCCTATGTATCTATTAAGGCTAGCCCGCTATCTGATGCGTTATCTATCAGTGGCTTACAGGCTATTCGTGAAGCGCTACCAGAGTGGTACGACAAGGGCGCGGTGGCAACAGAAGCACAGGAGAAAATGGCTTATGCGGCACTGTTGTCCGGTATCACTCTTGCGCAGTGTGGTCTAGGTGCCGTCCATGGATTGGCCTCACCGCTAGGCGCATTTTATCCTGTAGCACATGGTGTTGTGTGCGGCACTCTGGTGGCAGCTTCGACAGATATGAATATCCGATCTATGCTCGCCAGGGAGCCGGGCAACCCTGCCTTGATAAAATACGCTTACCTTGCCGAGCTACTGTGCGGTCGCCATTTTGATAATGATGAATCTGCCTGGGCAGCGCTAATCGATTTGCTGACAGATTGGACAAAACACATGAAACTGCCAAGGCTTTCCCACTATGGCTTGGGAGAGAAGGGTCTAAACGAAATTATAACTCACTCCCGAGGTAGCAGTATGAAGACTAACCCGATTGTACTAAGGGATGAGGAGCTAGTGTCAATCCTGATGCGGCGTCTATGAGACAGGAATGCCTGATTTGGCATGTCTTAACCCCAGATGATTTTTCTTGTTCCAGCCTACGCTAGAGCGTCCCGTTCACAAGTTGGATAAATAATATAGGCGATTATCCCCTTGACGTATGTAGTTATGAGGGATAGAGTGCTTACTCATATTACAAGATTTTCGCCCTACTTTAGGAGGTGGGGTAGAATATGGGTATGTCAAAGTTTATACCAAACATTATTTCAGCAGTATTCACGATGTCTATCGCCAAAGGAATACTTCTATGGCTGGCTAGAAAAAATACTTACCCAGAGCAGTGGGTCGCCAGCATGATAGGAGTGGCTGAAGAGGGATTAAGGAACTACCCCGGAATTACTTATATTATCATCGGTCTTGCAGGGCTATTTGGTCTATTTATTTGGCCATTACTTTATAAATTAGGGGTAAAAATATTCTCCTATAAACAAGATAAAAATGATGTTAATGATCAAGAATCAACAGATAGCTTTGATGTTAAATTAGATCAAGGAATAGTTCGAATAGGTGATTATGATCGTATTTGTGCAATCATAGTTAAAAATATAGGGTTTACTGATCTTGATCAATGCTTGGTTAAATTAGAACAGTTAAGTTGTGGCCGTCCTAACGATTTGTCGTTACCTCATGTTCTGAGAAACGAGGGGCAAGTAAAAGGCAAGAGAAAAGGAAGATTCAACTTATCGACTAAAGAGCCTAAAAATATCCCCATCTTATTTTGTAATCATAAGAGAAAAAATGAGTGGTTCTTTTTTGATGAGAATTTTGATAGCAATCAAAAAACCTATTTTATACCTGCTGGCGATATAAAATTAGTAATAGGTCTTTATGGAGGGGAAGTAAATTGTAAGGTACTTATAGAAATCGAAAGCAAAGGCTTTGAGGCGAATTCAACGATACGGGAAGTGCCTGATGAATACACTTTATCTACACATAAACCAAAACAAGAAAACATACCTTTATCAGAAGCAGCAAGAAGCCTTGAGGGTAATACAATGACGGATAAACCAACAGCTACAGGGTTTAAAATTAGAGGGAACGGAAACATACTCGGCAATAATTTATCTGTCGGTCTTGATGTTGGATATGATGTGGACGGAGTAGGTAACGAGCTTTACGGTAATCGTGCAATGACACATGAGCAATTCTCAGAATATTTAAAAAGCTCAACATTTGCACAACCTGCGAACACCAATAATGATCCCGTTGTCGGGATTCTTATTTCAAAGATTACTATAGAGCTTAATAAGCTAGGTATTTCTAGTGAAAAATTTGAAGCAATTAAAAAAGAAGTAAATATCCTTCGCACCCAACTGAATTCACTTGCGCCCATTAAGAAGTATATGAATTATTCCCTAGAGCAAATAAAAAGACCTATAAGCAAAATAACTAAACACCATGAATTGAATGAGGCATTACTTGATATTTCACAGTTAATTGATAAAAAAGGGGCATAATGTCAACAGGCAAATATCTCAGCCTAGAAGAAGCTCGAAAGGAGCAGAAACTAGATCGTTTCGCTAAAGAGCATCCATCAAAGGGGAATAAAAAAGTCTTTGATGGCCTACTTGATCGTATGGCTAAAAACTTACCAGTAGCCGATCAAACATCAAAGAAGGGTTAGCGCGCATGTTGTATCTGTATTCAAACTCACCGAGATACTTTCCTAAGTGCTTTCTGGATACATGAACGTGTGTACCTCTGATGCTGCGTTTGATCTGCGACCAAAAGCCTTCAATGGTGTTGGTGTGGTGAACCCCTTTAACCCATTGCTCCATGCTGTGCTTGACATACCCATGCTTGTAACCATGTTTTTGCAATCCCTTGTAGGAGTAGTATTCATCAGAGCTAATTGTAGAACCTTTAGAAACGCTATTGGTAATCAGGGGAATCAAAGTTGCGGTTTTAGCATTAGGGATAATATGAGTCATGACGTTGCCGTTGCGTTGAACCATTCCAAGAACGCCAGTTTTCTTGGAGTTTTTTCCAGGTCTGCCGGTGATTTTATCTTTGCCACCGATATACGCCTCATCAACTTCTACGTGACCAGAAAGCCCACTATCCCCGTCAACATTACCCATATACTTACGAATTTCGTGGCCTATTCTCCATGCACATTTATAAGTGACTCCCAACTGGCGCTGAAGCTCTTTAGCTGGAACACCATGACGGGAAGTAGTAAACAGATACATGGCGTAGAACCACTTCTGAAGCGGTGTGCGGGAACGCTCAAACGGTGTCCCAGCCATCGGATGTATGTGATGACTGCACCAAGCGCACTGGTAAGCAGGAACCTTCTTGATTTTGGAAAACTTGCCATGCTTGCCGCATTTCGGGCAATCAAGAGAATCTCCATAACGAACCTGCATCAAGTGATTGATACAGCTATCATCATCTGGAAATCTTTTGAAAAATTCAGTGATCGTAAAGTTCTTAGCCATCGTCTTATCCTCCAATATGGGGATAGTATACGATGATTAATTACATACGTCAAGGGGATAATCGCCATAATATAATGTAATTATTTGTCGAATAATGAATTAATCCAATAGGTATATGTTTTCCGGAAATTTGACTTGGCTGTGACAGGCTTATCCCGTATGGTTACGCGGGAACAATAAAACCAAAAATGAGTGAAATAATGCGAACTATACTCCTATTGAATGCTAAAGGTGGATGTGGCAAAACCACGCTGGCAACTAACCTAGCCAGTTTTTATGCCAATCAAGGAAAAGCGGTCGTCCTGGCTGATATGGATCCCCAGGGTTCGGGTATGGACTGGCTTAAGGCCAGATCCGAATATCGCCCCGAAATCATCGGGATTGCGGGTTGGAAGGAACCGCTGCGATTTCCTCGCGGCACTGACTATGTCATCATCGATGCGCCGGCGGCCATACATGGCCGGGAAGTTTCTGATTATGCAAGGCGCGCGCAAAGTATCGTCATACCGGTTCTGCCTTCGCCGATCGATATACGTGCAGCCAGCCATTTTATTCATAACCTCCTCCTGGTCGGGAAGGTATCCCGCCAGCAGACGAAGATAGCGGTGGTTGCCAACAGGGTGCGGGAGAATACGGTTATCTACCACACACTTGTGCAGTTTCTCAAGCAGCTCAAGATACCTTTTCTGACATCACTGCGCGATACCCAGAATTACATTCGCGCGGCGGAACGGGGGTTGGGTATTTTTGAATTAGCGCCATCCGCTGTTGCACAGGATCTGGAGCAATGGAAGATGCTAACGCGCTGGCTAAACAGCAAGCGCAGCCTGCCGGACTGATTTCCGGATTGCAAACCATACTACTGTGAACCATGGCCCAGCGCGAAAACAACAGGGTATGTGTCTACACAGGGGAGGAACTGGCCCGCTATTCTTTCGGGCAGGATCATCCATTTGGTCCCGGTCGTCACGCTGCTTTTGTTGAGGAACTGATGCGCCAGGGTCTGGACCGGCAGGTCAGGCTCTTAAGTCCGGCATTGACCGAACAAGTCAGTATTGAACGCTTCCATACCCATGCCTATGTGGAGCAAGTCAAGGAACAGTCGCAGTCAGGGTGTGGTTATCTTGATCAAGGTGATACACCTGCTTTCCCAGGAGTTTATGAAGCGGCATGCACGGTCGTCGGAACAGTATTGGATGCCCTGGAAAATATTATAGTTAATCAATGCTGCCGGGTATTTATTCCTATTGCAGGCCTGCATCATGCCCGTCGTGACCAGGCGGCAGGGTTTTGTGTATTCAATGATTGTGGTGTCGCCATAGAGACGCTACGCCAGCAGCATGGCATCCGTAAAATAGCCTATATCGATATTGATGCGCACCATGGTGATGGTGTTTTTTATGCGTATGAGGACGATCCTGATTTGTTTATCGTGGATTTCCATGAAGATGGCCGAACCCTCTATCCGGGCACCGGTAGCGCCACAGAAACCGGACGTGGCAGTGCGCAGGGCACCAAGCTGAATATACCGATGCCTGCCGGTGCAACGGATGATCTATTCATCCAGTACTGGCCCCAGGCCGAAGAATTTCTACATCAAGCCAAACCGGAGTTTATATTATTTCAGTGTGGCGCAGACAGTATTGATGGTGACCCCATTACCCATATGGCCTACAGTCCGGAGGCTCATCGTTACGCCACTGAAAAATTGTGCAAAATCGCGGATACCTATGCCAGTGGGCGAATACTTGCGCTTGGCGGTGGGGGTTATAATTTGAATAACCTGGCGCAAGGCTGGTGTGCTGTGGTTGCTCAAATGATCTCAGACTAGTATCCCCGATTCTGGCAAGAGGTGCGTTGGCTGAAGAGGTAATGATGGTGCAGGATTCCATTATTCTGCCATTACCGGGATCTTGCCAATATTCCCAAAGACCTGCAAAACTAAATAACTGGCGACCTTCCATGCCGATAAAACTACCTGACAGGTGAGGCGTCGATGCTTGTCAATTAATTGACTCCCCACTAATTAATAACTTTAGCTTTATGATTTGTGGCCGATAATTTATTCAGGCACCTCATCTATAAGCAGTTTCAAAGGGGTGAAATATTTAATATCTAACTTTGTACAGGAGGACGAAGTGTTTGAAATATCATCA
>QIGV01000094.1 GCA_003230085.1 Gammaproteobacteria bacterium | reverse complement strand
CATCACCATTATGATGCTCTCTGGCAACGGCGCCTTCATACCCAGCTTGTCACGGGCAATATGCTCAACCCGCGTTGGTGTCGCCAGTGTAGTCATTTCAAGCAATAGCTTTCCCCATTCTATATTCAGCTCATCGCGATTTTTTTGCAGGGACTGCAGTTCCACAAACAGCTTGCGGCTCTGGTGTTTGATATAGACCACACCCAGCGCGCTGACCAACACCACCACCATCATGATCGCGAGTACGCTACGCTGCCCAGTCATTGCAGTCGCTCTGCTACTCGCAACACTGCACTGCGTGCGCGAAGATTATGTGCCAACTCCACATCGCCGGGATACCCCGGTTTACCGATAATTCTGAGCGTTCTGTTACGCTCCTTCTCCATCACTGGCACACCCCGAGGCAATTGCTCACCCTGTGCCTGGCGACGCATGAAACGTTTAACGATACGATCTTCCAGGGAGTGAAAACTGATCACCACCAGACGTCCGCCTGGCTCCAGTACCCTGAGTGTTTGATTCAGACAGTGCGTCAAGTCATCAAGTTCGTGATTAATGAAAATGCGAATCGCCTGAAATGAGCGTGTCGCTGGATTCTTGCCATGTTCCCAGGCGGGATTTGCCTCTGCCACAATGGCGGCAAGCTGTGCCGTTGTCGTGATCGGGTGAACCTGACGCCCCGCCACGATGGCGCGGGCGATACGCCGCGCATAGCGCTCTTCACCATATTCCTTAAGTACCATTGCGATCTCTCGCTCACTGGCATGGGCAATCCATTGCGCCGCACTGGAACCCTGTTCAGGATCCATACGCATATCCAGAGGGCCATCCTTGCGAAAACTGAAGCCCCGGCTGGGATCATCAAGCTGCGGGGAGGAAACACCAAGATCCAGCAATATGCCACCAATCCGGCCGCTCAGGCCAAGCTGATCAATCTCGTCAGCGAGCTGCGCGGATGAGCCCTGAATAATCGTCACACGTGAATCCTGGCCCAACAGCGCCTGAGCAGCCTCAATCGCGAGGGGATCCTTGTCCATCACAATAAGCCTGCCTTCCGGCCCCAGGTGCTCCAGAAGGGCGCTGGCGTGCCCCCCTCGACCAAAAGTTGCATCAACATAGCATCCCGACGGCACCACTGTCAGGGCCTCTATCACCTCTGCCAGCATAACGGGGTGATGAACATATTCACCCGTCATTGCCTTACAGAGATAACGATTCCAGTTCAGCCGGCAAGGCCTGTTCCTCATCGTGTGCTGCCAACCATTCGTCGCGGCGATCATTCCAAGTCTGCTCATCCCAGAGTTCGAATTTATTACCCTGTCCAATCAATACGACACGCTTGTTCAATTCAGCAAATTCACGCAGGGGGGGTGGCAACAAAATGCGACCATTGGCATCCATGTCACAATCAGAAGCATGGCCGATCAAAAGTCGTTGTAGTCGCCGCGTTCTTTTGTCAAGATTGGGCAAACTGACCAGCTTGGATTCAATGGCTTCCCAATCTGGCAGTGGGTACAGGAGCAGACAGTAATCACGATCAACCGTAATGATCAGCTTGCCATTACAGATATCCCTGAGACGCTCGCGATACCGTGTAGGTATGGCCAGGCGCCCTTTGGCATCCAGGTTGAGTGTATTGGTCCCCCGAAACAACAACGACCCCCTCCTTCGTTACAATATCCACAAATAACCACAAAACTCCACTTTTCGACACTATATACGGCCATGCCTTTCTGTCAAGCAAAATACGCGCGCGTGAGTGAATTTTATTCTTTATGACACAGTAACTTAGGTATAAAACGTCGGGCCGACCCTGGTACACACCTACCCCGTCCTGACATAAGACTATAAAAATCATTAAGTTGATTTTGAGAGCTTTAGCAAACTGTTAAACTCAGGGTAATCTGGACCATGGAGGATGTTTTTGGATTTGCCGACTAGCTTTCCCAGAATCTCGAAATAGATGGCGGCGCTGACGAAGGCCATCGCCACTGTAGATATGCCTATGGTACTAAACAGGGTCTGTCGAACTTAGATCAAAAATGAGGAGCGGAGTTGGCCTGTAAGCCGGGTTCTGTCGAGAACAGTCATTCATCTGGGATATACGTCACCATATACCTCAAGCGACCTACCCGGGAACAATGCGGGCCGCACTACTGTTCCCCTATTTGGTCTTGCTCCGGGTGGGGTTTACACTGCCACTGATGTTGCCACCAGCGCGGTGCGCTCTTACCGCACCATTTCACCCTTACCCCGCGTAAGCGAGGCGGTATATTTTCTGTTGCACTAGCCGTCGGCTCACACCGCCCAGGCATTACCTGGCACCCTGCCCTATGGAGCCCGGACTTTCCTCCCGCCACCGTTTGAGGTGACGAGCGACTGTCCAGCCAACTCCGCAATATCACTCTATACCTGAATCTGCGACGTAGCAAGCGCCCGCAGAGAAGGGACATCAGGCATGAGAAAAATCGCTGGTTATAACGTTTTGCGGTCTTAACGTGGCATCCGAAACTATTAGACCACTTTAATTATGTGCCAAACAAAAATTGCCTTGTAGATGTGATAAGCAAATAATAAACAAGATTAACCGGCTTGTTACTATCTGAAGTAGCCAAATATTACGGTATTTTTGAAATCATGCTTGAAATTACGAAAAAATTATCTCTTTTTATAGCCCTGATATCTGTTTTGTTATTGGAAGGGTGCGCAACACCTAGAATAGCCGAACATACGGATAAATGCGTAAAATTAGGGCAAGAATGGAGCTATGACACAAGAGTGGGGGAAGAAAACTCCAGAATCACTATCGTAGATGCATTTATCAACAAAGATAAACGCCGCTTTTACGTTGTCAGGGTAACAGGCGTTAAAATCGACGAGCCTAACTTCAAGAACTACTTTCCGGACGACGTCCCGTACTTCATGATTTCGGAGAGAGGACTCAATGCAACGCTAAAGTCTTTGCTGGGAGAAGCAAAGTGGAACAAATATTACGATCAATATTACCAGCTGTGGCGCAAAGAATTAACTCACCCCGACGACTATGGCTTAACTATCAAAGACAAGCTAAACACCATCGAAGAATTACTCAACACAAGGCTTGGAGCTTAAATGAACGCTTTGAATAAATGCCTGGAAAAATCCGGATATTTTATAATTATTTTTTTCATATTTTTTTATAACTGTTCGCAGGCTCAGGAGACTAGTGATGCTCGGCTGTCAGAATTACTGGATATTTCCGGGATAAGCATCACGATTAATTCAATGGAAGAAGAAAATTTATTGAAGCTGGCCACGGAGCATATTACAGACCCGGAAAACGCGTTAACCCAGGATGAAAAAGATATTTTCATGCAACAGCTAAGATCATCTGTACTGAAAAATCAGGTAGTTTCAATAATGAAACAGGAATTGACGACTGACGATATTGATTATCTGCTGCACTTTTATAAAAATGATTTAATACAAAAATTACTGGAAGCAGAACTGCAGATGAAGTCTCCCGATGCAGCAAAAGGCATCAAGATCTATTTCAAAAATATCCGGGATCAACTGCCATCAAAAAATCGCATTAACAAGGTTATTGATATTGTTAATGCGACATTATCTACCGAGCGGGCTATTTTTATTTTGGCCGCTGTAAAGCGGGAAAAATCCAGGGCATTACTTGAATTTTACGGGCAATATAATGAGGAAACTGAACAAAAATTGAATTATCAGATCTCAATTTATCAAAATTCCGTTGAAAAAAATATTAGAGATGGCATTCGCCTGGCTTCTATGTACCTCTATAGAGATTTCACTAATAAAGAATTAACAAATATATATGAACTTTTACAGGACAAAAAATGGCTAAAATTTCAGGTGGCATATACTGATGCGATTACTCAATCATTAAGTAAAGGTCTCAATACAGGTCTAAAAAGTATCCTGAATTACCGGAAATTGCCCAAGGCTTAGGAATATCTCATCCTCTGTACTGAGAAGCCACACATGCATGGCCGCTGCACAAACAACAGCACCGTATCATTGCAAGATGTCCAGCGCGATATCGTAGAGTCGATTCCGCTTCTCTCCGGTCAGATCAGCGGCCAATTTCACCGCCTCTTTCGTGGGATGGTTTTCCAGTAAAACCATCAGCAGCATCCTTATTTCAACCCGGGCGCTATCACCAGGTTTTTCCACCGAGCCATGAACCAGGACTACGATTTCGCCTCGCTGCTGCTCTTTATCGCTTGCAATCCAATCCGAAAGCTGCCCCAAACTATCGCGCCGAATCGTCTCGAAGGTCTTGGTCATTTCCCGGGCAATAACTGCCTCACGATCAGCGCCAAAGATACTGGCCATATCACTCAGCATCGCCAGAATACGGTGCGGCGCCTCATAAAATATTAAAGTCCGTGGCTCATTCCGTAATTGCTCCAGGCGCAAAAGACGCGCAGCAGTCCTGGCCGGCAAAAAACCCTCAAATATAAAACGATCATTAGGTAAACCGGCGACTGACAACGCGGCAGTTAGTGCGCTGGGCCCAGGTACGGGGATGATACGCAACATTGCCTGCTGTGCCATTCTGATGAGCTCGTAACCGGGATCACTGATCAGCGGCGTTCCTGCATCGCTGACCAGGGCGACGGCCTGTCCAGCCTGCAGCCGTTTCACAACCTGCGCCGAGGCATGGCTCTCATTATGCTCATGCAATGAAATACACACAGCTGAGATATTGAAATACTGCAATAAACGTTTGGTACGACGGGTATCTTCCGCCGCAACCAGATCCACCCCCGCCAGCGTCTCTAGCGCCCGCCGACTAATATCATGCGGGTTCCCAAGCGGTGTCGCTACAATATATAAAGCACTTTTAACAATTGACACTCATTCATCCCGCCACGATACTAGCCCACAGCATAACGATTCTGACAACAAGACACCATGAGATTTCATTCCCTCTATCATACGCCGAACTTAATCCTGATCATCCTCGTGTTATTTATTTCCGGGGGCTGCGCCGTTAAACCTGTGAATGTCCAGACACAACCCTCTGAGGTTGATTTGATAAAGCAGGCCCAACGAGCAGAAAATCAAGGTAAGTACGAGCAAGCTGCACAGAATTATCTGCAGGCGGCAAAAATCACTGGTACGGCCACATATCAGTTGCAGGCCGTAGCTGCCTTGCTGCGCGGCAATTTCATGGAACAAGCCAGGCAGATCCTCAATGTGATTGAAGAACAAAAGCTAGCGGGTGAGTTGAAAATCCGTTGGCTGATTCTGGCGTCAAGAATCGCCCTGGCGGATAATTTACCGCGCGCCGCGCTCGACCTTCTCAAGACTGTGGCACTGGACCAGGCACCTCCCGAACTGGCTGCTGAAGTGCATGATATTCGCGCCCAAGCTTATCTGAGAGTCAGCAAATTTCTCGATGCAGCAAGGGAGCAGGTTAAACGAGAATCATTGTTACCACCTACAGATACTGACAAGATTAATGAAAACCAGCAAGCAATCTGGCAAACTTTGCAGAGGCTCACAGGAAGCGCGCTCATACAGGCGCAGGTCGCCCCTGCCCCCGATACTTTCAGTGGCTGGCTGGTACTCGCACAGATTGCAAAGCAATCTCATGAACAACCCCTGGATGTAAAGTCGCTGGTGCAGGATTGGCAAATGGAATATCCGCACCATCCGGCGTCAGATAATATTCTCAACTCGCTGCTGGCGCGGCAAAAGGAGGAAATTCAGAGGCCCAGCCATATCGCACTGCTACTACCTCATAGTGGGCCTTATGCCAGCGCTGCAGCAGCGCTGCGCAATGGCTTCCTGTCCGCCCACTACAACCGCAGTAACCAATCCTATCGGCCGGTCATACAAATTTACGACGTCGGCCCGAATGCCGAGGAAATCGATGCCGTATATTCTCAGGCTGTCGAAGATGGAGCAGACTTCATCGTTGGGCCTCTGCGGAAAAAATCTGTCAATCAATTGACAAGAAACCTGCGTGTCCCGGTCCCGACCTTAACCTTGAACTATAGCGAGATGCCCAATCGCTCGACCACCAACATCTACCAATTTGGACTGGCCCCGGAAGATGAAGCACGTCAAGTTGCAGAGCGTGCCTGGCTGGACGGCCATAATCAAGCCATCGCCCTGATTCCTGAAGGCGCATGGGGGGAACGGGTACTCGAGGCCTTTCGCAACGATTGGGATTTGCTGGGCGGCACCCTGCTGGAATACCAGTTTTACCCACCTGAAAAAAACGACTTCTCACCGCAGATCCAGGCCCTGCTGAACCTGGATGAAAGCCGACAGCGCCACAAGCAGTTACAACGCATCCTGCAGACAACCCTGGAATTTGAACCACGCCGGCGCCAGGACAGTGATTTCGTATTTATGGCCGCCTTCCCGCGTCAGGCGCGCCTGCTACGTCCACAACTAAAATTTCACTATGCCAGCAGATTGCCAGTCTATGCCACATCCCATATCTATACTGGGCATATCGACAAAAATGCCGACCGCGATATGGATGGGGTTATCTTTACAGACATCCCCTGGGTGTTAAACGATCGCCGCACGCCTCTGCCTCTGAAGCAAAAGGTCATGGCGTTATGGCCAAAAAGTGTCAAACAATATACCCGTTTCTATGCTTTGGGAATCGATGCATACGATATAATTCCATCTCTCAGCACGATGAAAAATTACCGTTATGAACGCTATCACGGACAAACAGGCATTCTCCACCTGGGGATCAATAACCGGATTTTCCGGGAGACGTCCTGGGCCCGCTTCAAAAAAGGCGTACCCGTCCCCTACTAATATGCGGGCGTACTAGTGACCTCCTTATCTTATATAAGCGGCCAGCAAGCAGAAGTCATCGCACAACGTTACCTGCTGTCAAAAGGACTGAAAAATATAGCGAAAAACTATCGTTGCCGGCGTGGAGAAATTGACCTGATTATGGCGGACGGGGAAACCATCGTCTTTATAGAGGTGCGCATGCGGCGCAGTAACCGCTTTGGCAGTGCTGCTGAAAGTATCGACCGGCGCAAACAACAAAAAATCATTGTCACTGCGCTACATTTTCTACAGTCCCGTCGTTTAGACTATAGCCCGACACGCTTTGATGTGCTGACCCTGTCCGGCAATGAAAATAACGAACAGCTAAACTGGATTCAGAATGCCTTTTCGACATAATCAATTGCCTTGCAAAACTACCAGAATAATACAGGAGAACTACAATTGAATTTTAGAAAAATGCTGCGAAATTTATTCTGGTATAAACAGAGCGATAAAACATTCAGTCATAAGTCACTGAGAATGGCAAGACTGGCCCCTGCTCTGTTGGCGCTGATCATGGTACAGAGCTGTGTTGCGCCTTTGATCATTGTCGGCGCAGCTGCCGGTATCGCGGTCGCCAAAGACCGGCGCACGGCAAATACAATACTTGAAGATCAGAGTATCGAAATAAAAATCGCCAATGCCATACGTGCGGATGAGGAACTAGCCAAGCAGAGCCATATTTCCGTTGTCAGCTATAATTATACTGTACTATTGATAGGCCAGACACCAGAGAAGCGTTGGCGTGATCGGGCGGTATCACTGGCAAGACAAGCAGAAAAAGTCAAACGCGTTCACAATGAAATCTCTATTGCGCAGCCAACATCATACAAAGTTCGCAATAATGACGCCTGGCTTACGACGAAGATTAAAACAAAATTACTCGGGGAAGAAAATCTGGCATCACTGCATGTCAAGGTAGTGACGGAAGATGCCAAAGCCTATCTACTGGGATGGATATCGCGCGAGGAAGGCAATGATATAGCCCGTGTTGTACAGCAAGTCAAAGGTATCAAGGCTGTTGTCAAAGTTTTCGAGTATTCCGACTAGCACTTTGTGCTGAATGACACCCGATCAACTAAAAAAACTGGCGACGATTGTCGGCACATCCGACCTGCTGAGTGATCCGGCAGATTGCTGGACATATGGGTATGATAATAGCAGGCGCCAGCAGGCACCGGACGCCGTAGCCTTTCCGCGCAGCCATGAGGTAGTCTGCCAACTTGTCAAATTCTGTAACCAGGAAAAAATCCCACTGACACCGCGTGGTCGGGGAACAGGTACCACTGGCGCATCCGTGCCTATCCGGCGTGGGCTCGTCATGTCCATGGAACGCATGGATCGTATTCTTGACATAGACCCGGCCAACCGCACCATGACTGTAGAACCTGGCGTCATCAACAAGGCGGTACAGGACTGTGCCGGAAAATATGGGCTATTCTGGGCGCCAGATCCGACGAGCGCTGCATTTTGTACGATTGGTGGTAATCTGGCCTACAATTCTGCGGGGCCGCGCGCCATAAAATATGGAACGCCCCGTGAGAATGTACTAGGCCTGCGCGCCGTCACCGGCGGCGGAGAGGATTTTCGCTGTGGTGTTCGAACCACTAAAGGGGTTGTAGGCTATGATTTGACGCGCCTACTGATAGGGTCCGAAGGTACTCTGGCCATCATTACCGAAGCCATCCTCAAACTGCTGCCACTCCCGGCAGCAAAGGCAACCATGCAGGCCGTATACCGGGATATTAACAGTGCCGCCCTGGCCATTTCAGGTATTATGGGTCAGCCTGAAATTCCCTGCGCCCTGGAATTAATTGATGCGCAGGCCATCAACATGATTCGCCATCATTCCCATGCCAAGTTACCGGAACAGGCGGCCGCCATGTTAATCATTGAAGCAGATGGCTCACCTGCCGCGCTCGCCCAGGCTATCTCCAGCATTCATGCAGCGGCGCATAATGACGGACTGGTCGATTTCAAATCCGCCACAAGCCGTGAAGAGAGTCAGGCGCTCTGGGATACCCGTAAGGCGTTATCGCCGGCACTGCGCACGGTGGCACCAAAAAAGATCAATGAAGACATTGTAGTGCCGGTCTCCAATATTCCTCAATTGATTTCCGGGCTCGAGAAATTAGCACAGCAATTCGGTATTACGATTGTCAACTTCGGACATGCCGGCAACGGTAATATCCATGTGAACCTGCTGGTCGATCCAGACGATGAGCACCAAATGGCTCAGGCCGATCCATGCCTGGCGCAAGTCTTCGACCTGGTGCTGTCCCTGAATGGCACCTTATCGGGTGAGCACGGTGTGGGACTGGAAAAAAGAGATTTTGTCGCGCGCGAAATTGGGCCAGTAGCCCTGGACCTGATGCAGCGTATCAAGAATCAATTTGATCCCAATCATATTTTGAATCCAGATAAAATGCTACCTCCCATCCAGTGAGCCAGGCGGCTACCAGAGGGGCCAAGTCTACACTACATAATTCAGTGCCATTCTTCACAATACCATGGTGAACCAGTGAACAATTTGTAAAGATCAAAACAATATCGGCCGATGGCAATTGGTGAGGTCTCTTTCGCGATGGGGATACTCAATATCAGCCTCCTGCACCCTGTTGAATATGAGTAATATTGAAGTATAGCTATGGAAATTTTCAGGCAACCATTAATACCTGTTTCATCAGATAGAAAACCTGGCATCTCTGTCAATATCGGGCTCTTTCTACTGTTGTATTCGCTTCTGTGTAGCGCCAACGCAACACCGCCGGAGACGATCATTCCACATACCGCCCATGTCTATGCAGTTCAACTGGAATCATCCCGCAACCCTAACCTGAATGACTACAGCAACATCAGCAATCTAGGCACCATCTATACCTATCAGGACAGTGAAAACAAGGAACTGATACGCGTCAGAATTGGTTATTACACCAACCATCAATCCGCAAAACAGGCACAGGAAAAAATCAGGACACAAGGATTTCATGATGTCTACATCACTAAAGTTCAGAACACCGGGAAAATATATAACAATGTCACCGCCACAGAAAAAACCACCCGGAAATCTCCACAGAAAAATAGCGACAAGAATCCTCAGGATAACGCGCACGCCTATACAATCCAGCTGGAATCATCTTATAGACCCAATCTACCTGACTATGAAAAGATTCGTAAATATGGTGCTGTCTATACCAAAGCAGGGTCTGCCGGGAAAAATTTCACTTATGTCAGGATGGGAAACTACAACAGCCATGCTGCGGCTCGGCAAATGCTGAAAAAGATAAGAGCCGAAGGTTTCCACGATGCCTACATCATCCGAACCCGGCAAGTGGCACAAAACACAGCGCAGAATAGTGCAACACCCCCACCACTGCGTTCTATTGACAAAAAAATCAAGACGGCAGATAAAACCACCAAACAGACTGGCCCCACAGACGCATACCTCTATACCATACATGTGACGACAACTGACAACCCTGACATGGAAAAATACGATATCATTCAGGAATATGGTGTTGTGTACATGGTTTACCGATATTCCCGGAAATCCTCCGAGAAGGGCGCAGGAAAAGATCAAATCAGAATTATGGCAGGTTATTACGAGAATCCGCCTGAAGCGGAAGAGGCATTGAATAAAATCAAAGCTGCAGGGTTTGACAATGCCAGCATTCTCCGTGTCCCTGATCGTAGTAAGATTAAACAAAAGACTCAGCCTCTCCCCCGCTCACAGCCCAAACCAACTGGCAGAGCAAACGCCCCGCCAGGCGACAACAACGGCGCCTCAAAGCGAGATCCATTTTCTTCTCTCGAGAAGCTGGATTCCGATCCGTTCGAATAAGGTAACCCACCCCAGATCACGCACTCGCAGGTACACCGCACACTTTGAGCCAGATTCTGAGCAGTGTGCTTATATTTGATGTCATAAATATGTAACAATCATGCGTTGTAATAGATGCCTGTTGATTAACATACAGCGCCCATAAAATATGACGTGTAGAATTTTGTTTGTTGAAGATGAGCTTGCCATCCGCGAGATGGTAGAGATGGCACTCACCCGTGCCGGCTATCATGTTACCGGCGCACAGGACTCCCGGGCAGCCATGACGTGTATCGCGGATCAGTACCCTGACCTTATACTTCTCGATTGGATGCTGCCTGACTCCAGCGGCCTGGAGCTGGCCCGCCGAATCAGAAAAGACAAGCAGACACAGCGAATCCCCATCATCATGCTGACCGCACGGAATACAGAGGCGGATATGATTCAGGGGCTGGATTCGGGAGCCGACGATTATATCACCAAGCCCTTCTCGCCCCGTGAGCTAGTGGCACGCATCAAAGCACTGTTACGACGTAGCGCGCCTCACGGTGTCGATGAGCTTATTGAGCACCATGGCCTCAAGCTCAATACTGGTAGTCAGCGCATCACCATTGGAAGCACTGAAATCAAGGTAGGCCCCACAGAATACCGCCTGATGTTATTTTTCATGACTCATCTAGACCGGGTCTATACCCGTGCACAATTACTGGATCATGTCTGGGGACAAACCACCTATGTAGAAGAACGCACCGTTGACGTCCATATCCGGCGCCTGCGAAAGGCACTGGAGCCATTTGGCCTGGCAGGATTTATTGAAACAGTACGAGGCAGTGGTTACCGCTATCATCCTAAAGCCAGCAGTCCTTTAATGTGATAAACCCATGGCCTGGTGAAATTGCACGTATTATAGCAATTCTGTTTGTTGGACTGATCATTGGCTGGCTAACCGGGAATATCCTGATGTTCATGGTGCTGACCCTGTCCGGGTTATTTGTATGGCACCTGTATAACCTGCACCGCCTTGAATTGTGGCTGCGCAAGAGTGCGCGGCAGGAACCACCTAGAAGCCGTGGCGTATGGAGTGAAGTTTACTATCACTTTTACCGCATGCGCGAACGTAGTAATCGCCGCAAACGTAGACTGACTAACGTCATCAGCCGTTTCCGGGAATCAACTGCAGCGTTGCCTGATGCTACTGTTGTAATGGGCGCCAGTGGTGAAATCGAATGGTTTAATGATGCAGCTAAAACGTTGCTGGGACTGCGCTCTCCGCAGGATGTGGGTCAACGTATCAACAACCTGTTGCGCCACCCCGGCTTTAGTCGCTACTTCATCCACGCCCAATATCCCGATAACATCGAGCTACCCTCCCCGGTCAACGAACAACTGGTCCTCACCCTGTTCATCATACCCTATGGCCAAAATCAGCGCCTCCTGGTGGCCCGCGACATCACTCGCATCAAACAACTGGAACAGATGCGCAGCGATTTTATCGCCAATGTTTCCCACGAACTGAGCACACCCATAACAGTTGTACGCGGCTACCTGGAAACCATACTGGATGCTAATGAGGAATGGTCTGCTGAGTGGCGACGACCGCTACAACTCATGGAACAACATAATTCTCGCATGCAGCATCTCGTAGAAGACCTGCTGTTATTATCGCGTCTGGAGACGGAACATGACACACCACCACACCGCCCGGTCGACATCGCAACCCTGCTGAATAACCTTTATCGTAGTGCCAAAACACTGAGTGGCAATCAACAACATCATATCCAATTGACTGTGGATCAGGACAGCAAACTGGTGGGGGATGAAAAAGAACTCTATAGCGCCTTTTCCAACCTGATCAGTAACGCTATCCGTTATACACCTACGAATGGTCACATCAATATCCGCTGGTATTGTGATATATCAGGTGCTCACTTTGAGGTCTCAGATACTGGTATCGGCATCCCCACACAGCATATCGCGCGTCTTACTGAACGTTTCTATCGTGTGGATGCAGGACGCTCACGGGAAAGCGGGGGCACCGGTTTGGGTCTGGCTATTGTCAAACATATTCTAGAACGCCATAACGCCTATCTGTATATTTCCAGTGAGCCCGGCAAAGGCAGTACGTTCCGTTGTGATTTTCCGGCACAAGCCATCCACTGATCTGTTGTCATAAAACTGTCATAAAATTTTCATACTCGTGAAATACTCCATGGTCAGAATATCGGACCATCAGCGATCAGAAGCACATATAGCAATGGCTGAATGCATACCGTCAACAACAGGAGTAACGAAATGATCAGGAAAAATTTGAAATATACTGGCATATTATGTGGCGCCCTGCTGGTATCAGGCGCAGTACTTGCGGATGACCGGCTTGAACCGAAACTAAAGGACTATCAGATCACCAGTGGTGTTTCAGGGAACCTCTCCAGTGTTGGCTCCGACACACTGGCCAATCTCATGACATTCTGGGGAGAGGAATTCAAACGCCTGTATCCTAACGTCAACATACAAATCCAGGCTGCGGGATCCTCCACCGCACCACCGGCACTGACCGAGGGGACTTCCAATCTGGGCCCCATGAGCCGCAAAATGAAAGACGGGGAGCTGGAAGCTTTCGAGCGCAAATATGGCTATAAACCAACCCCTATCAGGGTTGCCATCGATGCACTTGCAGTCTACGTTCATAAAGACAACCCCATTGCTGGCATGACTATACCGCAAGTGGATGCGGCATTCTCCAATATACGTAGATGCGGCCATGATAAAGATATCAACCACTGGGGAGACCTGGGCCTTACCGGCGCATGGAAACAGCGAGATATCCAGATTTACGGGCGTAACTCCGTCTCCGGCACCTATGGCTATTTCAAGAAAAAGGCGCTCTGCAAGGGAGATTACAAAAAGACCGTTAATGAACAACCGGGCTCAGCATCGGTTGTCCAGTCTGTCGGCGCTTCACTCAACGGCATTGGCTATTCAGGCATCGGATACATGACCTCCGGTGTCCGGGCAGTCCCCCTGGCAAAAAAAGCAGGAATGCCTTTTATTGAAGCCTCACCTGAAAATGCAGTGAAGGGTAAATATCCGCTGTCGCGCTTTCTGTATATCTATGTCAACAAGAGGCCCAACAAATCACTGCCACCCCTGGAACGTGAATTTATTCGTATGGTGCTCTCCAAGACAGGTCAGGAAGTGGTCGTCAAGGATGGCTATATCCCGTTGCCGGCCAAAGTTGCTGATAAAGAGCTGGCAGCGCTTCAATAGAGGCTGCGATTATTTCTAATATCAATATTCTATCATTTTTAAAGGAGAAAAATTAATGCGCAATAATAAACTCACACTGGTCGCCGCTGCTGTAATTGGAGTAAGCGCTATTATTCCAGCTGCAAATGCAGGAGGAGTCACTTACAAGGATGGCGACAAATACATGAAGCTGGGTGGACGGATCCAGATGCAGTATAAGTACGAAGACCCGGACGCTGGAGATAGCACAGACGAATTGTTTTTCCGTCGTCTGCGTCCATACATTGAAGGCAGCGTGCATCCTGAATGGAAAGCCAAGTTTCAGTGGGATATGGGCAAGGCCAAGGGCGACAATGAGATCGCCATTAAGGATGCCTACATGGAATACTCGGGCATTAATAACGTCAAAGTGAAGCTGGGTAACTATGTCTTCCCGTTTTCCCGTGAATTTGTCACTTCTTCAAAATACCAGCAATTTGTCGAACGGTCATTTACCGGAGACCACACCTACGGTACCCCGGATCGTAACCTGGGCATTCACGCCAGCGGCCAGAACTCAAGCGACAAACTGACCTGGGGCGCTTCGTTTTCTTCAGCATCCATCGATCCGAGCAATTCAAAACTGGATTTCGATAGCCCGGTCAACAAGGACTCTGACTTCAATGAGGGCTGGATGGCCGGTGGCCGCGTTGACTTCCATCCCTTTGGCGCACTGAAATTTTCCCAGGGAGATTTCAAGCGTGAGCAGAAGGCGACAATCGGCGTTGCCGCGTTCACCTGGAGCAATGATGACGACAATAATGTATCACCCGGCGAAGACGTCGATTCTGTAACTGGTCTCGAAATCAGCGGTGCCTACCGCAATAAGGGTTTCTCAGCCGATGCTGAATACAACCGCTTTGACTC
>QIGV01000024.1 GCA_003230085.1 Gammaproteobacteria bacterium | reverse complement strand
TAATTGGCGTTAAAATACCTTCAATGCGTGAGATATAATAATCTTCTACTCGCTTGCGATGCTCAAAATGTGTCGAGGCCATACGCAGATCGCCTGAATTTTCAGCTGAAGTCAGCAGGCGTCCTTTTTGGTTTATGACGGTTACCTGCTCTACTTCCAGATTGGGTATACTTGCCGCCACCATGTGGACAATAGCTGCAACCTGGCCCTCGTTTAGACTTCGGCCTGCATATAGATCCACAGTAACAGATGCAGTTGGTTTTTTTCGTGCGCGAACAAATACACTGCGCTTAGGTATTGCCAGATGAACTCTTGCACCACGCACACTGTTAATTGATGTAATCGTACGCGACAGTTCTCCCTCAAGCGCACGCTGGTAGCGAGCATTTTCCATGAACTGGCTGGTACCAAACCCCTGGCTTTCATCGAGCAATTCAAAACCGACGCCAATACCCTTTGGAAGCCCCTGCCCTGCCAGTTTTAGCCTGGCATTATGTACATCTTTCTGGGCTACCATCACGGTCGTGGAATCGCTGGATAATTTATACGGGATTCCTGATTGCTGAAGTGCCTGCATTATTTCTCCAGCATCTTGCTCACTGATGTTGCTGTATAACAGACGATAATCAGGAGTTTGTGACCACATTGCTGCTGCGATGCCAATGGCGATACTCGCCGCCAAACCAATCATCAGACCTATCTGGCGTAACCAGGTAAGGTTTAAAAAACCTCGTGACTGCAGAACAATTTCATCTGGTTTAACCAATGCCATTTTTCTATCCTCTTAACAACGCTATCCTACCAACAAAGTTCCATTTTTCTGACGTCAGATTACTGATTCTAAATCGCCATTTTCATCACATCCTGATACGCGGATAGCAGGCGGTTGCGTACATTAAGCATGAGCTGAAATTCAATGTTAGCTTTTTGTGATGCAACCATGACCTGCGCAATATCGATATTGGGGTCGCCCACTTGAAAAGCTTTTTTCAGATTCCCTGATTGCTGCGAAGCCTCATTGACATGATCCACTGCACTTTTTAAAAACTGTGAAAAATCTACTTTATCTGGCGCATCATCAATCTTGTTTACCTTTACACCCTGAGCCAGCTCGGCCGTAGACCGTAATTGTGAAAGTAGTTGGCTTGCTCCAATTTCACTCATCACATTTCTCCTGAATTAAACTTCTCGACAATAATTTCCGTTGATAATTGATCATATTCTGCCTGCCTTTATCTACCAGGCACTGCCATACCTTCTTCTCTCATTCTCGCAATTTTGTATCTTAATGTGCGCTGGCTGATACCCAGCTTTTCTGCCGCATTTTTCCTAACCCCACCCACGGACTTCAAAGCATCAATGATGATATTTTGTTCGTGTGTCCTCAAATCACGATCCAGAGTCTCTTCTGTTTCCACGTTACTTTCCAATGAACCGGGGTTATCATCACATTGAAAGCACTCTTCAGCTTCGAACTGAATCCCGACATCATCAATAACATCACCAGATTGCAAGATCAGGGAGCGTTTTATAACATTCTCCAGTTCACGTATATTGCCTGGCCACGCATGCTGTAACAGTTTTTGTTTCGCATCCTTGGAAAGCACAGGCACTGAACGCCCCGCATCCTGGATATTGGCGCTCAGTAATCTTTCCGTCAGAGGAAAAATATCATCTTTTCGATCCCTCAGAGGAGGCAAATGAAGATGAAAAACATTAAGCCGATAATACAAATCTTCACGAAATCTTTTTTCCCTAATCTCTTTTTTCAGTTCACGGTTTGATGTCGAGAGAATCCTGACATCAAGTGATATCATCTTTCTCCCTCCTAGACGTTCTACTTCCTTCTCCTGCAGAACGCGCAACAATTTGGCCTGCAACCCCAGGTCCATCTCAGAAATTTCATCCAATAACAAGGTCCCTCCCTGAGCCTGTTCAAATTTTCCCGGGCATGCCTGATAGGCACCGGTGAAAGCACCCTTCTCATATCCAAACAGCGTCGCCTCAAGCATGTTTTCCGGTATAGCCGCGCAGTTGATCGCAACAAATGGCCCATCGACACGCCGTGAATTAGCATGCAAATAACGGGCAAATACCTCCTTTCCTGTGCCACTCTCTCCCGTTATCATCACCGTCACGTCTGAATCAGAAACACGCAATGCCAAGGCAGCAATATGACGTGTTTTTTCATCTGCAATAACCATCTCTCCGCTTTCAACCTCTTCTCTGATATAACGTCCTACCATATTGACGAGTATTTCCGCCTCGAATGGCTTGACCAGATAATCAACAGCACCACACTGCATAGCCTCCACTGCTTTTTGAATTGATCCATAGGCGGTCATTAAAAGAACAGGTATTTCAGGTTTTTTTCTCCTGATTTTCTCAAGCAGGACATGGCCATCCATTGGTTTCATCTGAATATCACTGATTACCATTGCGATATCCTGCCTGGATAGAACATCCAGCGCCTCACTTCCAGTCCCTGCCATCGCAACTGAATACCCGGCAAGATCGAGGGTATCGCATAATGCCGCACGTAATACTGGTTCATCTTCTACAACTAACACACTCGATAGGCTCATATGGCCTCACTCCTCAATTTAACGATATTTAATCCAGTTCCCCGTGGTTCAGCTCACCATCAACTACGGATCATGTATTGGCAGCTCAATACCAATCGATGTGCCGACACCTGGCTCAGATTTCAGCCATACGGCACCATCATGCGCACTTATAATGGCCCTTACTACGGCCAAACCTAATCCTGTGCCATGAGTCTTAGTGGTATAGAATGGTTCAAAAATATGTTCTTGTATTTCCTGTGGAATCCCTGGACCATTGTCCTTTAAAACGATTCTCAATATTTCAGCTCCCGTCTTGCTGTCGTATGAGCTGACTTGCAGATCTAGCTTTCCGTGACAATCGTTTGATGCATGTATCTCTGAGGACAACGCCGCTTTCTCCAGAACATTTCCAGCACCCTCTGGGGTCAATGCCCCTGAGGGTGCAGAGGTAATGGCCTGAATAGCATTGATCATCAGGTTTTGCAAAACGCTCATTAATGCATCACGGCTCCCGTAAATGAGGCCGCCATTGCTCTCATCCTGAATGTTTAGCACACAGCCGCTAGCGTGCAGTTGTGGTCTCATAATTAGCTGTAAATCAGAAAGCATGGCCGTGACAGGAATGATATCGCTACCCATCTGACCACCTTTTGCATACAGCAACATATCACTGACTGTTCCTTCAAGATGATCCAGGCAGGAGTGAATCTTATCAATAGAGCGTTTACGATCAGATTCGCTAACACGATTCATGCGTAAATGAGAAAGATAAAGAAGGCTTGATGCAATCGGCGTTCTTATTTGATGAGCCAGGGACGCCACCATTTCACCCATGGCGACCAGACGCTGATGCCGGTGCATCAAATCCTGGATAGCACACGACGCAGTCACATCCCTGAAAAGCAATACTTGTCCAGGTATCTTGCCAAGCGGATTGGTAGAAATTTCCACCAGGCGCCCATTCTGGAGTTGCAAGGCATCATGCTGAGCAGTATTTTTGAAAGCGCGAACGGTTACATCGCGCCACAGCTCTCCCAATAATGGAGATCCCAGATATTCCAGTGCTAGCCCATTACATAACTGTATATGTCCATCTCCATCAAGGACAATAACACCACCGGGTAGCAACTCCAGAACCTGTTCATGGAAATGGTTTGTCTGAATTCTTTCTTCAGCTTCAACAGCACGACTGGCTTTGTCACCAGCAAGCCGCCGTGTCAGTGACCCTACTTGTTCTTCGAGCTGTTGATAACTGGCTGACAGATTTTCTGAAACCTGATTGAAGTGTTCGAATGCTTGAGTCAGCTCATGCGCATAATTTGTACTACTGTGACTCATCAAGGATTTTGCCTCATCTATTAAAAAACCGTGTTGAGAGTCAGTTCTCTCTCTTCACGGTTAGAGGCAATTTTTGTGCCTGGAATTATATATTCATATAATTCAATTAATTAAGGATCCTTCCGGACGGCGCCGTCAAACTTATGTCACCTCATCTGCCTTCTGTATGCCATATTTACGCAGTTTTTCAACCAGCGTCGTCCGTCGCAAATGCAGGCGATTAGCTGCATGCGCCACTACACCTTCCGCATCGTCCAATGCCTGTCTAATGAGATTGCATTCCAGGTTACTGAGATGTTCTTTCAAATCAATGCCGCTGCGGGGTATTCGGGGAATATCTGAATCATCAACATTGATTATTGTGAGATCTAGCAACGGAATTTCTTCGGCATTGCCCGGGGCTACCTTATATTTCTCAGGTAGATCTCGCATGTCGACAACACCATAGGGATGCATAATAAGCAGTCGTTCAATGACATTGGCAAGTTCACGAACATTTCCTGCCCAATGGTATTGACTGAGTGCCATTACTGCAGACTGCGTGAGACTCACAGAGCCACGATTCTCGTGCTGCAGGCGTTTAATAATTTCTTTGATAAGCAGAGGTATATCCTCAGCACGTTCTCGCAAGGGTGGCATCTCAATAGGAAAAACATTCAAGCGGTAGAAAAGATCCTCTCGAAACCGGCCATCTTCAATAGCCTTTTCAAGGTTACAGTGTGTTGCAGCAACGATTCGCACATTGGCAGTAATCGTTTTGTTACTGCCAACACGCTCAAAAGTTCTCTCCTGGAGGACACGCAAAAGCTTGACCTGCATTTGCATATCCATATCGCCTATTTCATCAAGAAACAGCGTACCACCCTCCGCCATTTCGAATCTTCCCTGGCGGGTACTAATGGCCCCGGTAAATGCCCCTTTCTCGTGACCGAATAGTTCGCTTTCCAGAAGTTCAGAGGGTATTGCGCCACAGTTTATTGGAACAAACGGTTTGTTGCGGCGTGCGGAATGATACTGAATATTTCGCGCCACAACTTCCTTGCCTGTTCCCGATTCACCCAGGATAAGCACTGTTGCCTCAGAATCCGCTACCTTTTCAATCATCCTGCGGACCTGTTGTATACCGCGACTATTGCCGACCAGACTGCGAAACAGTTCTGGTGAATGTTCGCCTTGATCCTTTCCCTGTGCCGCCCGGTATACCTGCGCTTGCTGTAATGCACTGGTAAGATCTTGGTATTTTAGAGGTTGTTTGATATATCCGAGAATATGCGTTGAAATTTCCTTGGTGATCTTTAGCTTTGATTTAGCATCAAGCAACAGAAGTATCGGTGCTTTTGGTGCCCATTCCTTCAGGGCAGCCAGCCTCTCTGGCGCTTCTTTAACAAGGGATTCAGCGATAATTATCGCGCAAAGCTGATCAGGAGAATCGACTGAATATTGCCATTCATCAGGTCCGGCCATATGGATGTTTTCATAGTCGACAAACTCCAACACAGCTTTTACACATGAACATTTCTGTATATCTGAATCAATGACAATTACTGCATCCATTCATACCCCCCTTATGAAAATAACAATAGGCATTTGCATCAAGGCTAACGCTTTCAGCCATCCATGTCAAAATATCGTCGCCCCATTAGCCAGGGCACTTTTTATCATTGTTTTTATTGTATTTTTGACTTATTGGCCTAGTCTATATGAATTAATAAAAAAACTGAATAATAATATTCAGCTCAAACAAAGCTTAGCTCTATACAGATGACTACCCATCACTTAGCGGATGGCTTTTACCCCTGGGCATACCCTCTGGGCCTATGCCCCTGAGGGTGTACTAGTCCTCAAGCTGGCAATTTGTCTGCGGTGCTGGCGGAATATCATTTTCTCAAGTGCGCTGGCTACTGCCTCACTAGTATTTTTAAATTCTACAATGACACTGAAGCCGTTATTGAGTGCTTCTACCTGATGAACGCAGCCCAGGAACACCAGTGGATTGGGATGCTTCTTATTGATATAGACATCCAATAGCAGCTGATCCCCCGTTGCTGGCACATGATCCGACTGCCACTGAATGGCGTCCGGACTCAACCGTATCAGAACTGCCTGCGGCATATCTGTCTGGCGTGCCAGTAGTTGGCCCACCATATCAAGGAGCAGATTAATTTTATTTTCCACACGGGCCAACTCATGGAGATGGGCGCTATTCTCTTCATCGGTATTAGCGGCTCCATATTCCTCCAGGGCGGCAATAAAACGTAGCATCTCCTCATTTTGACTATAAATATTGGCAAGTTGAGCTGCCGGCACCTGCGTGTCGATTTTACGCCAACGTAGTGGTACTACGTCTTCGTAGACCAGCCCTTCTTCAAGAGATACTTTGATGTCCCCATCCATGCGCTGAAAGATACAGAATTCGGAGCATCAACACAATGGCAGACGTGGTTTGTGCCGGATGGGGGGCAGAAATCCAATTAAGCCCGACAACACTGCCTGTTTACCCTGGCGACCGCACCACACTGTCTATCACATCTCTTGATCACAAAGCATTTACGCCGGCGTTATATTGGGCCTTACTGCGCTCAGCCAATACCGCAGTGGCTTCGCGACTGATTATTAATTAAAGGAACCTCTGATTAATTCGTCATTAAATGACGCATGAGGAATTAACCAGATTTTTCTTAAGTTTCCCTGCAAGCAGTCGTTAAATTGTCTGGAAGCGGTGAATACAGTAATCAAATGCATATCCGCTAAAGACAAACCTCGCCAGGCAATATGTCTGTGGAGAAGGAGATTAAAATGGGTCTATCTATTAATACAAATGTCGCATCGTTGACTGCGCAACGTAATCTGAACACATCACAGAGCCAGTTGAATGTTTCACTACAGCGACTATCCTCTGGTTTGCGCATTAACAGCGCCAAGGATGATGCAGCAGGACTGGCTATTTCAGAACGTTTCACTACCCAGATTCGCGGCCTGAATCAGGCGGTAAGAAATGCCAATGACGGTATATCATTTGCTCAGACGGCTGAGGGTGCGCTGAGCACTGTCGGTGGTTCATTGCAACGTATCAGGGAGTTAGCAGTACAGTCTATCAATGATACGAATTCATCATCAGATCGTCAGACCTTAAATAATGAGGTTGGCCAGCTGATCGCTGAAGTTAACCGCATTGCCAATGCAACACAATTTAATGGGCAGAATATTCTGGATGGTACGCTGTCAACTCTAACCTTTCAGGTCGGCGCCAACCAGAACCAGACGATCTCTGTTAATGGTGTGGATTCTCGGGGTTCGCAGATGGGCGCACGCGTCGCTACAACCGGTTCGATGACTGCAACACAGATTGCGGCAGGTACCAATGATTTGATAGTCAATGGTAATACAATTGATATTTCTGGAGCAACAACAGCCAGCGATATTGTAAATGCCGTTAATGCTGCCACAGCAAGTACCGGCGTACAGGCTATCAAGGGAACATCTACAACTACCGCAGTTGCAGGTATTTCAGCCGCAGCAGACGGTACAGCAGTACTTAACGGTGTGACAGTAACATTACAGAACACTGCAACAGCTGGTAGTGGTGCAGTGAATATCGCCGCTATCAATGCATTAACCAATCAAACTGGCATTACTGCTTCTGCAGGAACAGGTGAGGCCGTAGTACTGAGTAATACTGATGGCTCAGATATCGTTATTGCTGACGGAACCACTACTTTTGGTGGCGGCCCGGAAACCTATTCAGCAGGGATTACCTTCGCCGGTGCAGTCAGCGATGGTGCATTCACGATATCAGGTGGTACCTCTGTGGATGTTGAGGGTGCTCTGCTGGGTGCTGCTTCACAGGCTGACCAGACGCTGAGTAGTGCAAATGTATTAACCGGTGCTGATGCCAATACCGCATTGCTGACACTGGATTTTGCATTGCAACAGGTCAGCGGCCTGCGAGCGGAGTTAGGCGCAGTTCAGGTTCGTTTTGAGTCAACCATTACCAATCTGAGCGCAACCTCGGAAAATCTGACGGCTGCACGTGGTCGTATTGTTGATGCCGACTTTGCCCAGGAAACAGCGGCATTGACGCGGGCACAGATTCTGCAACAAGCAGGCGTCTCGATCCTGTCTCAGGCAAATGCATTGCCTCAGCTGGCATTGAGTCTGCTGCAGTAAGCAAGTAATAGTAAATTAAAGGTATGAACCGGGGGTAAAAGTATTACCCCCGGTCCATTTTCAACCGCGTCAAAGGGAATATCCATCATGTCTAATGATCTGCCAATCAGGGTGGTAGCAGATGTGGTAAGCAGTTCAAGCCCAATCAATGCACCGATACATCAGGTACAAAGAATCAGTCGCAACCTTGAATTTACTATCGATGAAGAACTAAACCGGATAATTATTACCGTCTATGAAGCGGAAACGAATGAAATTATTCGGAAAATCCCATCGGAGGAAGCCCTTGCTCTTATGCACACTTTGAAAGGTAATAATAAAACGTTACTGAAAATCAAAGCATAAGCGCATCGATGTAAAATATGGTACGTGTTTTGCATTATATTTCGGTACATATTTATACATAAAACGACTCATTATTACTCATGGCAGGAATTTCCTCACCTGGAATTGGCTCAGGTCTAGATGTTAACAGTCTTGTTTCTCAGCTTGTTGCTGCAGAGGAGCGGCCTGTAGCAAATCGTTTAAACCGAAATGAGGCAAAACTCCAGGCAAAAATATCCGCGCTGGGCACATTAAAAGGGGCGTTATCTGACTTGCAGACAAAGATGGCGACGCTGTCTAATCTGGACACCTTTAAGAGTCGCACCGCGACATCAAGTGACAGCGATGCATTTACTGCAACGGGAACAAGCAGTGCTGCTCCCGGGATATACAGCATAAACGTCACAAAACTAGCCAAGGCGCAAACCCTGGTCTCCGACATCGCTAATCCCTATGCCAATACAACTGATACTGTCGGTACTGGTACTCTGTCGATTCGTTTCGGTACCGGTCCGATCGGGTCATTCGCGCAAAATACGAATAAAAGCACTTATTCGATCACTATTGATTCAACGAACAACAGTCTTGAAGGGGTACGCGACGCAATCAACGAAGCGAATATTGGCGCCCGAGCCAGTATTATCAATAACGGCGCCGGTTATCTGTTATCGATCACATCTGAAGATACGGGTGCCAGCAACAGCCTGGAAATTACTGTGAATGATACAGGCGATGGTAATGGTACTGATAATCTAGGCTTGTCGAGACTTGCCTATAATGCATCGGCTACTCAACTGGCGGAGAGCGTCACTGCACAGGATGCGATCGTAGTCATTGATGGTATTACTGTCACAGGATCAACTAACACCATCAGCGGTGCCATTGAAGGGATCACGTTTGATCTGATCGGCACTCTCTCTGGAACACTTAATGTAGCTAACAATGACGCGGGCGTTACCAGCGAAGTTAATGGTTTTATCAGTAGTTACAACGCCCTTGTGAAAACCATCAGTGACTTGACCAGCTATGACCCAGAGACGCGTACTGCCGGGATACTCAATGGCGATAGTGGTACACGTATTATTGCCAGCAAGATCAGAAGTAATATTAATATCGTGGCACCGAATTTAAGTGGCCCATTTTCAACACTTGCTGGCTTGGGCATCACGACACAAAGCGATGGCACACTGCAACTCGATAGCACCAAGTTTCAAAATGCACTGGATAACAACTTTGATGATATCGCAACTCTGTTTGCAGTAGTTGGCCGCCCTAGCGATTCATTGATTAAATATACATCGTCTACCAGCAATACTCTAGCAGGATCGTATAATGTAAATATTTCTGCGCTGGCTACGCAAGGATTTATTAACGGATCGACAACTTCTTCTTTGGCCGACGATGGCAGCGGTAATTTTACAACGGCTTTTGTTGTTAATGCAGACAATGATGCTTTAAGTTTGACGGTCGATGGGATTGCATCAGGGATGATCACGCTGTCTCAAAATAGTTATACAACTGCCAGCGCATTAGCTGCGGAAATCAAGACGCGTATTAATACAGACAGTACGCTGTCGGGTAGCGGAGTTGCAGTTGATGTAGCATTCGATTCAAGCAATGACAGCTTTGTGATTACCTCAAAGCGTTACGGCTCCGCATCTAATATTTCATTCGATTTTGTAGACACTAACATGACTGCTGAGTTCGGTTTTAGTATATCCTTGAGTGGCGTTGATGGAACAGACGTCCAGGGCACCATTAACGGACTTCAGGCAACAGGCAGTGGACGTTTGCTCACAGGCACTGGTGGTGCGCAGGGCCTGGCAATCAAGATAGAAGGTGGTGTCATAGGTGTCCGCGGAACGATCAACTTCACACGTGGTGTGGCCGACCAAATCAACACCTATGTTAAGTCATTACTTGACGGCAATATTCTTGGTGGTCGTATCGACACCGTCCAGAAAGGAATAGATGGTATTCAGGATGATCGGGATGTTCTATCAAGGAGAATGGAAGCACTTGAACAGCGTTTGCGAAGTAGATTTTCGGCGCTTGATACATTGATTAGCCAGTCACAGTCGACCAGTAACTTTTTAGCAACACAACTTGCCAATTTAAATTCGCTGGCTTCAAGGAAGCCAAATAAATAGCCATTTTATGATATTCGAGAACGGAAGAACAGGAGATGACAAAATGACCAATTCAGCAATTGGCGCCAAAGGGATAGGTGCGCAACTATATAAGAGTTTAGGTGTGCAGAACGAGATTGAAAGCGCCAGCCCACATCGATTGATTCAGATGCTGATGGTCGGCGCACTTGGCAAGATTTTCGCCGCCAAAGCATGTATGGAAAATTCCAACATCTCAGGAAAAGGTGAAAATATCAGTATGGCAATATCAATTGTCAGTGGTTTGCGCGCCAGTCTAAATTTCGAAGCGGGTGGTGAAATCGCCGAAAACCTGGATAATCTCTATGACTATATGGAGCGCCGTCTTCTCGAAGCAAATATCAATAACGATATCTCTATTCTTGATGAAGTCATCAGCCTTCTCTCAGAAATCAAGGGCGCCTGGGATATAATTTCTACGGATGACGCGCAACTACAGGCTGTTTGAAAATTGCTAACTACTGACGACAAGAATAATACCTCTGCGCCGGAGTTAGTAGCAAGCATCCTGGCTATGACGCGTGATATGGTGGTTTGTTGCGAGCAGCAGAACTGGGAGACACTTACCGATATTGATACAGCAAGACGGCCATTGCTTGATGAGCTCTCAATTATCTGTACCACTCGGGAGGGGCTGGTGAGTGCCGGGCTGAGCTGTCTACATGAGCTACAGGCTCTAGAGAAAAAGATGCTACACTTGTGCGAGCAAGAAAAAAAATCCTGCCGTGAGCAATTATCTCATCTCAACAAAGGCATGGCGGCCACTAATGCCTACCGTGCAATTGCCTAATAATTATCCCGTCTAATAAGCTGACGACATTCTCTACTCCTCCGAAAGCACACAGTTTATAAATACAAATGAGTGCCACGGGTACTTGCTTGGTTCGTTTTTTAATACTGTAGACGAAAGATATAAATAGCTAGTGTCCGTCCGGAAACTAGCCTATATTTCTCACTCAGAATAACTCAGATAAAATTGAACAGAGACAAGCCCATGATTTTTACATAGGATTGCTGTGCCGCCTGCAGCACAATTTGCTGTTGATTCAGGCGTGATATCGCCTCTGCATAATCGAGATCCTGAAGATCTGACAATGTGCTCTTAATTTGTAATTTATAGTTTTCATTCAGGCTCTCTTGCGCATCAATGGCATTAAGACGGGCGCCCACCTTTACCCTGACCTGACTGATACGCTCCTGTGATTGATCAATATCAACTAGTGTACGATTGATGGCATTATTAAGACTGGCGCTACCGGTACTCCCATTGGTACCAGCTTCAAGGGCAAGCGCTAAATTAGTAAGCGTGGCAAACATATCCTGGTTGCGGCTAGGGCTGACTGCAAAACTGTCACTGGTACGGGGAGTACCCGAAATAGAGGTCAGGACGCCATTAAAGGCGATTTGTGCACCATCCACATAGGCGCCACTGGCTTCAATATTGCCGCTGCTATCCTCGACAATATAATACGTAGCATCATTTGTATTATAGGTAATGTTTGCATTGGGTGCCGTTGTTCCGGTTAAAAGTGAACCGAAATAGCCGCTGACTGTATCACTGTCACCGTCACTACCCCCTGCCATAGCCTCACTCACCACAATTGGGTTAGCAGATGGAGTTGTATTAGCCAGATATAAGTTGCCATCTGCAACATAAGCTCTCACGCCAGTACTTGATGAGTCGTCATTGATTTCGGTCGCCAGCTCGGTCAGTGAACTGGCTGGCGTACCGTTTTCACCCACAGCATAAACAACTGTACCATTGATACTGAGAGAATAGCTTAAGGTATCGTTCCCCCCACTATCATTAAAAGTTAGTGATCCGCCGGCCGTTGTTTCAATGGGAAAGGTGATGCGATAATTATCACTATCGTAGGCATTTGAATCTGTCACTGAGCCTGCATCAATCACGCCAGTGCCACTATTGGCAGAATTTTCCTGGATTGTGAACACACCATTGCCATTACGTATCGATACAAAGGCATCCACCCCGGAATCACCCACCGCAATCTGGCGTGATGCACCAATCTGGACATTCCGCTGTCCACTATCGCCGTTATAGACATAGTTACCGGAGGAATCAATAGAAAAAGGCTGAGTTGTTTCCTGATAACCGGCGTACAGATAGTTACCGGCCGCATCTCTCGCATTGGCCAGAGCGAGCAATTCATCAGTACGTTGACGGACCTCCAGTGCGATGGTGGCGCGGTCAGTGTTTGACAATGTGGCATTATTACCCTGGAGGGCCAGTTCCCGTACTCTGTCCAGTAGATTGGTGATGCTAATCAGGCTGGTTTCTTCGGTATACAGTCGCGTCTTGGCATAGTTTGAATTTTTCTGGTATTGCGTGGTGATATTCAAGAACTGTTGCAGATTCAGTATATTAGCAGTTGCAGCCGGATCATCTGCCGGGGTGAGTATTTTCTTACCAGAAGCAATCTGTAATTGTGTTTTACTCAATCTAGCCTGCTGATCGAGCATTGCATTCAATCCTGAAGATTGTATCTGATTACTTGAAACACGCATCTAGAATTTCACCTTGATTATCTTCTCACAACATCCATTACTGTCTGAAACATACTATCGGCGGCTGCTATAATTTGTGCAGCTGCAGTAAACGCTTGCTGGAAGCGTAATAGATTTGCTGCCTCCTCATCAAGATTGACGCCTGATTTTTCCTCTCTTGCTTGTACGGCCTGGTTTAGCAAACCTTCCTGAGCATCACGGTTAACTTCAGATTGTCTTGTTTTCGTACCAACATTCACTACAAAACTGCTATACGCGCCCTCGAATGTGGAACGACCACCGTCTAATGTCTTCAACGTTTGCAGGCCTGCTAGCAACAGGGCATTTCGATTATCACCTACACCATTGATGTTGGGATCCACGGTAAATGAGTCACCTGAATTGGGACTCCCGCTGATACTGATCTGTAGTCCATTTAGAGTAATGGTATTGCCGGAGCCGAATACCCCACTGGTCACGGTGCTTCCACTCCCGTCCAGAGCGATATAACTATCGGCAGAACCACTGAAACTCAGGGTATTGGCAGCACTGGCCCCGCTTAATGCGCTGCCAAAGTAGCCAGTGACGGCATCTGCAGCATCCAGGGATAGCGGTGTCGCGTTTGTGTCGATCAATCGTTCTGTCACAGTGATTGGTGCAGCTGTTGGAGGTTCATTGGCAAAATAGAGACTATTCGATGCAGTGTCTACATAAGCGCGCACTCCGGTTGTAGCGACATCATCATTAATGACGCCTGCCAACGCATTCAGATCCGCCAGCAACGGAGCGCCTTCGTTTTGTGTGTAAACAACCGTCCCATTGACCATCAGTTGGTACTGCAGGGCATTGTTTGTGCCAATATTGTCGGTTATTGCGCCGCTCGTTGCCCCGTCTGCAGCTGCCAGTGTCGAGTTGGCGGCAAACACTGAATAACTATCGGGTGTATAGCTTGCAGGATTTGTGACAACTGCACCCGAAACGGTGGCGTTTGATATATTCGCTATTGATGCTTGAGCCCTAACCAAACCTGCTGCTGCAATTAGCGCGGGGTCCGTGATAGCAACAGAAAAATCACTTGCACCTTTTAGTACCGGATTGATCAGAAAACTATCACCATCCGCAATCGTACCTCCATTTAAACTCAGCGTGAGCCCATCGATATTTTCAGTACCAGCCGGAAATGAGGTCAGTGATATAGTCAAATTATCATTTAGACGAGTCAGCGTATAGGCACTCCCATTTCGTTCAAGGCGGTAGTTACTACTGCTCAGTAGATCAGCATCACTAATTGTCACGCCTATCTGCGCGGGGGGTTGGCCAGCATTGCTGGTATTTCCAAACACTTGCGCCACTGGATTTGTAGTACTGGTGTCAATTGCTGTAAAGAAATTGCCACCTTGATTACCATTCATATCAATACCGGAACCATGCTGGGCATTGAAAGAACTGGCAATACTAATCGCTATTCTACCCAAGGCGTTACGCGAAGGATCAAGCACCTGATTTCGGAACTCGATCATGCCTCCTAATTCTCCACCATTCAGCTGACTTGAAATCAGCACAGTATTTGAGCCGGTGACATAACCTACCTCTATGCGTGAGGGGTCAAAACTGTTCGCTACCGCACTTAACTGACGCGCCTGATTTCCTGCAACAACAACCTGGCCGTTACCTATAAACACATTGATTCCACCATCATCCTGAGTAGTAGTGGTCACCGAAACATATTCGGATAAATTTAAGATTAGCTGGTCTCGTTTATCTAGTAAATCATTGGGCTGTCCACTCCCCGTCGTTAGAGCAATTCCTATATCACGGTTAATATTTGCTATGGACGTTGTTAAAATATTGATTTCTGAAACTGCATTTTTAACACCAATATTAGCGCTATCACCTAAAGACGCCAGGCGTTGATCAAGATATCCAAAACGCGCCTCAAGGCTCTGTGCTTCACTGACCAT
>QIGV01000099.1 GCA_003230085.1 Gammaproteobacteria bacterium | reverse complement strand
AATGATTTCCAGTGTAATCTTTACCAATGTTGATAGCCATAAACTGGGGGGTGGAAATTTGATTAAAATGGCTTATTTCGACAGCCTAGGCTCGTACTCCCAGCCACCCTGTAACGCCCGAGCCAGCTCTGCACCAGATGCCCCTGCCCCATAGATCACTACTGATTGCCTGGGAGCGTGCCAACGCGCAGCCGATTGGAGAAATTCACGCAAGACAAGCCGACTGCCGGCAATAAAGACCATGCTGAACAGCCAGAAAACAATGAAAACAGATCGTGGTATCCCATAAGTTTGTGTGGCCACAACCAACGCTAGCAATACCAAGGTCACAATAGTAACCGCTTTTGTAATGGTAACCAAAGCCTTGGCACCAACATAACGGAGCACCGCACGATACAACCCCATCCGAACAAATATTGGGATAGCAACCAAAGGCACCGCGATAAACACCCACCACGCATTCCCTATAAGTGGGGGCCATAACTCCCCCAAGCGCAAAGCGTACCCCGCCCAGAAAGCAAGAGGCAGAGCAATCACATCAAAACCAACCAGCAAGATCTTCCTTGCACCGCGAGGGAGCTTTCCTACTCTTCTCATACATCACTTTACCCGCCATCATCCCTGTATAAGCATCACACAGGCAATTGGTTGACCTCGTCAGGCTTGTGCGTGCTGCATTACATCACGCACTACACAACACATTAACTGCATATCATCCTGCGACAGGGTCGGATGCACCAGAAATAGCAGGCTGGACTCCCCCAGCAACCTTGCAATTGGCAGCCGCACATCCGGCCGGAGCCCCGTGCCCTCAAATGCCTTTTCAAGATACACTTCTGAACAAGACCCACTGAAACAGGGCACCCCCGCCCCCGTAACCGCATCTATTATCCTGACTCGGTCCCAACCATCCTTGAGAAGTTCCGATGTCACAAATACATAATACTTGTAGTAGGCATGACGAACCGATTCTGGAGCTTTGGTCACACGAAAGGCCGGAATATCCTGAAAACATTCTTCAAGAATCGATGCATTACGTTGCCGCTTCTCATTCCAGTCAGTCAGTTTCCCCAATTGAAGCCTGCCAATCGCCGCCTGCATTTCTGTCATTCGAGCATTCGTCCCAAACGACTCATGCAACCAACGGAATCCTGCGGGATGACCCCGATTGTAAACTGCATCCCACGATTTACCATGGTCTTTGAACGACCAGACCCATTCCCAAATAGCAGAATCACTCGTTGTCAGCATACCCCCTTCTCCACCCGTCGTCATGATCTTGTCCTGACAAAAAGACCAAACAGCGACATGACCCAGCCCACCCACAGGCCGTCCCTTGTACAACGCCCCATGCGCCTGAGCACAATCCTCGACTACATACAAGTCATGCTTATCCGCAAGCGACATCAAACCATCCATGTCACAAGGCCACCCAGCGAGATGCACAACAATAATCGCACGGGTTCGGTCAGTGAGCACCTCAACCACAGAAGCAGGCGTAATATTCTGGGAATCTATATCAACATCGGCAAATACGGGTGTCGCCCCCACTATGACAATCGCACTGATTGAGGCAATAAAGGTGCGCGGAGTAACAACAACCTCATCACCCGGGCCAATTTCAAGTGCCCTCAGAGCAAGCTCCAATGCCACAGTACCATTCGACAACGCTACAGCATATTCAGTATTGCAGAATTCGGTAAACTCACTTTCGAACTGTCGCCCCTCCTCTCCAGTCCAGTAATTAACCCGATTTGAGCGCAACACTCGGGCAGCACAATCAACCTCTTCTTCGCTAAAGGCTGGCCATGAAGGAAATGTTAGCTCACTTGTCATCATATTAACCCGTTATAGTTTTCCATATATAGTAGAGATCTCGTTTAAAGGAATAGTTTTTAATATAAGCCTTGTTAATTCGAACCTTCTCTGGGAATAGTACGTCCCGGTTATAGGCGTCTGGACTCTCCTGGCAAGCAAGAAACTGCTCCTCATCTCTATACTTCAGGGTAGCAGGCCCTGTGATTCCAGGTCTGACAGAGAGAATAATATTATCATCCCCACTCAGACAGTCGGCAAAGCCTGGCACATCCGGGCGGGGCCCGACAAAGCTCATCTGGCCCAAGAGTACGTTGATCAGCTGTGGTAATTCGTCAATCTTGGTTTTGCGGAAGAATCGTCCCAATGGAGTAATTCTTGGATCACCCGATGCCGTAACTGTCGTATCAATGCCCGGCGTATCTCGCATCGTTCGAATCTTAATAACCTTAAACAATTTCCCCTCGCGACCAACACGGCGCTGCGTAAAAAAGCCATTACGTTTGGTCTCCAGCGTACTTAAGGCCCAAGCAATAATAATTATCCATCCGGTAGATAACAGACCAAGTATGGATAGACAAATATCAAAAAAACGTTTGATGAAGGCATTTCCGGGGCTGAGGCCAAACTGGTTAGAGGTAACCATGGCGTCTTAGGGTGGCCTCCATTAGATACTCAACTTCAGATAGCTGCTTGCCTATCTCACCAACTCCCTTACCCACACTGCTGCGTGATATAGAACCAATAACTCTTTCCCTCTCATGTTCTGGTAATGAAATACCAATAAAATCACACAGGCGATTCATTTCAAAAATCGGGTCAGCTACAAACTGCTCATATCTGAGTTTATGCACACGTTCGGAAGAAACCTGACCAAAGGCATTATCTGAATGATTAACACACTCGCTCCACTGAATTGCACAAACACCGGCCAGGTCATGGCCTGCAAGTATAGAATCCATATCATTGAGGCGAGGCCCCCAGTAAGCCAAACGCTTTTCCTTTGAAAATAGTCGATGAATCCTGTTGCCGAGATAAGTAAAGCCGTAATAGGGAAGATCAGAAACTGGTACATATCGCACCTTCTGCAATATGTAGCCTAAATCCAGTTCAGCTTTCCAGCGCTTCATCGCGGAGGCCACCACATCTCGACCATCACGCACGATATAAATGTATTTAGCATCGGGTAGAACTTTATCAACAAACTCTACACGCAAAGAGTTTGCACAAGTTTTTTCCACCACAAAATTAACGCCATTCGGATTTACCAGCTTGTCAAACTGATGACGAATGTAAGAAACGACTTCAGGTCGTGCACGATCTACCGGGAAAGTATCTGAAGGATAGCGAATATTTCCATGACGCCAGATATAGTTAATCTCATCACATGGCCACGTGATCATCTCTGGCAACCGCGTCAATACATCACGCAGCATGTTGGTTCCGGAGCGTGGTGCTCCGATAATCACAATATCCTGTCTCTCCACCTAATTAACCTCACGAGCTATATCATTTATGAGTTCAGACCAATGATCGAGAACCACTGACTCGGTGAAGAATTTCTTGCCTGCGGCTTGAGCTCTAATGGCCATCTCACGTTGCCGGGAAACATTACCAATCAGCGCCCTGATCTCACTGACCAACCCATCTACATCTCCAGGAGAAACTGTTATGCCAATTTGTTCTCTACGCACGAAATCAGATAACTCACTTTCAAGCTCAGCTGACACAAGCAGTGGACGACCTTCACCAAGATAAGTCATAGTTTTGCTTGGAAAGGCATACTGATATATCCCAGGAGTCAAACTGACGAGACATAAATCTGCACTTCGTATCACCTTCCGTGCAACATCAATTGGCTGATGTGGAAAAAACTTTACTTGATTGCCATATAGGTTACCAGCATACTTTTGCAAACTGTCCGCAGATTTCCCTTCTCCCATGAAGACTAACTCAACATTTGGAACATTGGTCAAATTATGTATCGCTTCAATGACCGATTCTAACCCTTGAAAGCGGCCAATATTGCCGGCGAATAGTAGTCGGAATACCCCATCATCCTTTCTCAGTTCAGCGGGAATTTCAGTTTTCTTAACAGACTCAAATGAAGGGAAGTTGAAATTATTGATGACCTCGACTTTTACTCCCTGACAGTGTTTGCGCGTACTTATTACCTTCGCCATGTCCCGTGAGAGCACTACAACGCGAGCCGCTGAGCGACAGCTTTTTGCATCAATTCTCTGCAATGCAGAAAACAACAATGGATTAGAGAATTCACCAGATATTCTACCAATCTCTGGATGAATATCCATACAATGATATATGAATTTGGCCCCACTCAACTTGGCCGCCATACGCGCCGCAGCACCAATAAATACAGGAGGAGCAGTGGATGCCATAATCACATCATACTTACCCCATAATAGCGCATGCTTCAGAATTTCGAGCGAGAAACGTATTACGTTAACAATACGCACAATAGGCCGCCCCCGCTCCATCGGTAGGGAAAGACGATTTACTCGTACGTTGTCCAGCTGCTCAACAGATGGTTGACGAGGAATACCCGCACTAGGTTTGTACGAAGGCTGTGTAGAAAGGACCTCCACACAATGGCTCTCACTAGCCCATCGAGCCGCAATGGAGCGGAGAATAGAAGCATAAGGTGGCGTATCGGGCCAGTAATAGCGATGAATAGCTAGAATGCGGAGTCGTCGACTTGACCTGCTTTCAGTCATAGTCGTGCCGTCGAACACCATCCCAGTCGTTACTCAAACGCGCTGTTCCCATCACGAGATTCACAACCCGCTGTGAAACGTTATCGACCTGATAGTCTTGAGGAACTGGCGGCACCAAACCCTTCTCCCGATCCTCCGTAACCATTTCAACCGCCTGAACAATGATGTCAGCATCAAGCCCAGTCAGAATAATACTGCCAGTATCAAGCCCTTCTGGACGCTCCAAGGAACGACGTATAGTGACAGCTGGAAAATCTAATACAGCAGACTCTTCTGTAATTGTCCCACTGTCTGAAAGCACACAAAAAGCGTGCTTTTGGAGCTTATTGAAATCGAGGAAACCAAACGGTTTGGCAAAGTTTATCTCCGACCTTTCGAATGGCTCACCAAGAGACTCCAGCCGCTTCCGAGTGCGGGGATGGGTAGAAACCAGAACTGGCAGATTAAACCGCTGCTGAACCTCTGTTAGCGCCCTCAGAAGCAATTTGAGATTTTCTTTACTATCGACGTTCTCCTCCCGATGCATGCTCACCAGAAAATAGTCCTTATCATTTAACCCTAGGCGTTCTAATACATCGGAACCATCAATGCCTGGCTGATAATAATCAAGAACTTCTTTCATCGGCGACCCCGTCAGATATATGCGGCGATGTGGTAGCCCCTCCGAGAGAAGGTGGCGCCGTGCATGTTCCGTATAAACAAGATTAAAGTCACTAATACCGTCAATAATCCGACGGTTAACTTCCTCGGGAACATTAGGATCAAAACTGCGATTACCTGCCTCCATATGATAGATAGGAATCTTCATACGTTTGGCCATAATTCCGGCTATAGAACTATTGGTATCGCCAAGAATCAGCACAGCATCCGGACAGTGTTCCTGAAGTACAGATTCAATCGAAATAAGAATATTGCCTAGAACGCTACCCAGTGAAGAAGCATCCACATTGAGGAATACATCAGGCTTCTTCAACTCTAAGTCTTCGAAAAATACCTCATTCAACTCATAGTCATAATTCTGACCAGTGTGTACCATGACATGATCCGTATAACGATCCAGAACCGACATAACCCGTGAAAGCCGTATGATTTCCGGACGCGTTCCAAGTATCGTCATCACCTTGATTTTCTTGCTCACTTGACGACTTCCTCAAAATAAGTATCTGAAGATTCTGCATCAAAGAACTCATCCGCCCAGAAAAGCGTTATCAGCTCATTATCTCCAATATTCGTAATACTGTGCGTATGCAACGTGGGAATATCAACATAGGAAGGTTCATCGCCATCCAGTTCTAAACTGATAACATCATCATTGAATAGCTTTCTTAGCTGAATACGCGCCTTACCCTGTAAGACAAAAAATCGCTCAACCTTACGCCGGTGGAAATGGTTACCTCGGGTTATTCCTGGAAGGGTAGTCGACACAAAGCATTGCCCGCCAGAGTTGGCCTTAACGGTTTCAACCAACCACCCCCTGTCATCCTGGTATTTCTTTACTTTACGCACACGCATATTGTTATGGAATGCGCCACGAAGAGTATTAAACAGACAACGAACAAATGGTTCTGAAAGATCAGGAATCTGACCATCATCAATGTATATGCTGTGTAGATCCTGCAGCTGTGCCGCCACCTCTACCACACCAATTTTATGCCCCTCTATACGCACATCACCCGACACACCACCTTCATAAAGGGCAATAATCCTCTCAACCAAATCCTGAACATGCACCAATTCAAGCGTACCGTCGTTATGAATAGATGGTTGTTCGCCGTTCGCAACTTGGTGTGCAAAAGTAGCAACTGCAGAATTATAGTGCGCCCTACCATACTCGCCAAAAACATGCGGAACAATCAGGTTAATAAATCGGCTTCGCGCCTTTTCAGCCCATGTTGCAAATATCTGGCCCACTGCAGCCTTACCTGCGGCATATGGGCTGTCTTGAGGACTTAGGGTCTGCACAGATGAAGAATAGATAATTACAGGTGTACTATTTGTTTTTAACAAAACTCGGACAAGCTGTTCAGCAGGTTTGATATTACCATCAATAAGTTCATGAGATTCAGCCCTATTCACGCCCGCAAGATGAACCACACAATCAAGTCCTGAAACAAACTGGTATAATTTTTCATCAGAAGCAAACTCATTCCGTCCGGCCTGCCGCACCTCAGACACATCATTTCTTGTCTCTAAATAGCAGCGTAGATGCCACCCAATAAACCCACTGGCGCCGGTAATACCAATTTTCATTTTATGACCTTCTCTGTTCCCATACGGCTAGTTCTGAGCGTACTTCTGGCAAAGAAAGAAGAACCTTTTCAACCTGTTTAACCGTCAATCGCTCTGTATTATGAGAGTGGTAATCATCAAAGCTTATCTCACTCTCATTACCTTCAGAAAAATATTTTTCATAATTCAGGTCTCGTGTATCCATTCGAATACGGTAGTAAGAACCAAGATCCTCAGCTGTGACCAACTCCTCTTTTGACGCTAAGGTTTCATAGATCTTCTCACCATGGCGTATACCAATGATTTTAGTGTCAACATCAGACCTAAAAAGATTAATCAATGCTTGCGCCAGATCTTCGACCGTGCAGGCCGGCGCTTTCTTGATAAAGATATCCCCTTGAGCTGCATGATTGAAAGCATGATCCACAAGATCTACCGACTCTGACAATGCCATCAAGAATCGCGTCATACTTGACTCTGTAATAGTAACCGGCTTACTTTCTTTGATTTGTTCAATAAACCGGGGAATCACAGACCCGCGTGAGCACATTACATTCCCATAACGAACGCAAGATATAACCGTTTGCTCATCAGAAAGGTTTCTTGCGTAAGACTGTGCAACCTTTTCCATCATTGCCTTAGTCATACCCATCGCGTTGATCGGATATACTGCTTTATCTGTGCTCAGGCAAACAACTTTTTTAACACCATTCGCTATTGATGCCCTAATCACGTTGTCACTGCCAGTGATATTTGTCAAAACCGCTTGCATTGGAAAAAACTCACAGGATGGCACCTGTTTTAAAGCTGCAGCATGAAACACATAATCAACAGCTAAAAGTGCGCTATTTATACCTTGATAATCTCGAACATCACCAATATAGTATTTTACACGATCATCATCAAAATCTGTCCGCATCTGATCCTGCTTTGTTTCATCTCTACTAAATACTCGTACCTCGCGACAACCGTTCTGGAGTAAAAACCGGGCTACAGTCTTTCCAAAAGACCCTGTTCCCCCAGTAATCAAAAACACCTTATCTTTATGCATTACACACCCACCCAAAAATTAATCTCAATATCAAGCATGGCCTATCCCTACAAATAACATTTTACCCACCCATACCCACCAGCTTCGGCAATATTCTATCCAGATGCGCTTGCATCGTGAAGTACGATTGATAACGATAAATAGTTGCCTGACTCATGGCTTGATAACGCTCCGGATCTGTTGCAAGTTCAAATAATCGCAAAGACATTTTGTCCACGTCACCATATTCAATTAGTACGCCCGTTTCCCCATCCACAACAAGATCGGGAATAGCGCGGAAATGAGTAGAAATTACCGGACAACCATAGGCCATAGCCTCAATAATTGAGACAGGCTGCCCCTCATTCACATAATTTGTAGGCAGCACAAAAAAGTGACTATTCTTAAGTAACTGCCATTTTTCGTCACCACTTACCTCCCCCACATACTGAACAGAGTCCTCAATCTGGTACTCTTTTAGAAGACTAAAGAATCGTGATTCCAAATCCTCAGCGGATGAAACAAGCTGATCATCAGAACTGGCAAGAAACTTTCCAGCGAACACTGCAGATACCGGGACTTCAAACCCGTACTTTAGCTGGCGAATTGCGGCAAGTAGATCAAAGACACCTTTGGATTCAATTAGGTTAGAAAGATACAGAATATTAATAGGCTCGCCCGCTGCAGGCAGAGACTTTGAAAATCCCTCGAATTCAATCGGCAAGCCATTAGGAATCACATGAATCTTGTCACTTAGCGCGGGCTCAAAGTCATACATCTGCCTCAACCCTTCGCCAAGGATCAGGATAGTATCCACCTGCAATAATGTTTTCCTCACAAGGTACCGCATCAATGGGCCTTGCGAATGATAAAAGCCTCCATAGTTCCCCCCCTTCAAGTGGACGACAATATGGGCCGAAAACAAACGTGCCGACCATACCATAATGCAGTCACGCACGAACCCTGCTGCCGACTGCGCAATAGTTATATAAATATTTCGATACCCACCCCAGAGCCCCCCAAAAAAACTTCTGAAGACAGCCAACATCTCCATCACCCGACGCCACGAAAATCGGGAAGGCAACGATTCGCCTCTTCTAGCCAAGTTAACAACATAGCTATCAGTAGTTTTTTCAGCAACACCCTTAACCAACATATCAAAAGATACTGACTGCCCCGTAGCTGGGGGGGGAAGAGGCCCAACAAGCAGTAGTTTTTTATTGCTCATTACTACACTTAGTACCTTGTTGTGCATTGAAGTACATACCTTGACATTTACTCAACAAGTCTATTGTCGAACATAGTGGAGCTGGTTTGCGGCGCGCATCTGTGAAATAACGAATGCCCATACTAGAAGAATTAAAACAAGACGATACATACCCTGATTTTCCACTATGATCCCAGTCCATATCATGGCTAACCCAGGCGATAGTAGCGAGTAAACTAATAACCACAACCCTCGACTTGCCAATCGATAAACAAACCAATAAAAAATAAAAATCATGAACAAGAGTAGTAGCGATATGAAATTCCCCACATTAGCCGAGAGGACACCAAAAAGAGGAACAATTTTACCCTCTTCACGAAGCTCACTATATAGATCACCTCGACCTGACATAGGCACATCAAGAATTGAAGACAAATTTGCAAACGTCTCATTCAAGTACATCACAGGCTGAATCAGAGAATACCAAAATCCTGATGAAATACTATGAAAACTCCTCCCTGCCCAATACTGATCGAAATTATCCGCCCGTAAATAAGCATTAAGAACAAAGAAAGCAATAACGGCTGAGAAAAGTAACAATATATTGCTGGCCTTAATCCGAAATGCAGACAATACAAGCACCGCGACAGGCAAATAACTATATATAAAAATCGTCCTTTTTCCGTATGTAAACATAAAAACTGATAAAACTAATGCAAAAACAATAAACAATTTGTCTTCCCTGTCTACTCCACGCGCACCATGTGACCGCTTTGAGAGCCATCTAACAACAGCAAGAACAAAAAATATATTCAAAAGTGAGAATGCCGTCGCACTACCGGGTATAGCCCAAAACCCCTTCGCATTTTCTGTAACCTGATCATGAAATATTGGTGGTGAGAATCCAGAATGGATCAAAGCTGTGGCGTAGGCAACAAATGAAGCTATAACCAAGCTGATACAAAAAAACCGGGGAGCATAAAATTTGGCCTGATCAAGATTCCCACTGATAACATTTGTAATTAGTGTGGGCAACCGTCTTACAGGGCGCATATCAGACACTAACAGTTCCGCAATATAAAATGCCCCGCTTACAATAAAAAATACTAAGAATCCACTATGGGTAATCTTTGGTAAGTTGAATATAACTAGATTTATAGGAGCTTGAGCCACAAGAAAGGGAAGCGTCCACCCTAAAAAAAACAATCCTCTGGGCGACCATCTCATGTCGACATGAAACAACAATAATGATGTTGCTTCCATAAAAAATATGCAAATAACAAGCACCCGAAGCATCTCTAGCGAGATGCCATACCATGCAAGCAACCCGGAAATAAGGATTATTAACAACACCAATAACGCAAAAGAAAATTGCTTCTTCATGACCTCACTACTTTTATCCTCTCAACTTAGACGCTTCCACACGGAACACCTCTGCGAGGCGCTTACTAATTACATGTGTTGAGTAATGCTTTTCTACTAGTGACCGACCATTTGACCCCAAGTGTTTTCTCATTAGTTGATTGTCGCATAAGACTCTAATAAAATTTATCCATTCCATCTCATTGCTTGCACCAAACCCAACATTGCCGCCGTTTAAAACATCTTTGTTCATACCCACAGGGGAAACAACTACAGGTATGCCGACAGCAAGATACTGGAGCATCTTAAAGCTACACTTGCCTTTTGCCCACTCATCATCACGTAATGGCATCAAACCAATATCCATATCCTGTAGGTCACGAAGCTCCGTAGCTGATGTCCAGGATCTGAATACGAGCCTATCATCATCAAATTTCCAGCCATTCGGGCGCCGATTAGAAACAATTAGCATGCGTATATTCGGCCGCTCATCCAAGACCTTCTCAATCGCAGGCTTCACAAGTTCCAGGTGAGTGAAATTTCCATCAGTTCCCATCCAACCTATGGTGCACATAGAACTATCAGAATGCGGTGGCATTTCTCTCGGTAAATACTTTTCGGTATCTACCGCAGTGGGTACCACGTAAACTCGTTCATTGTGATTTCGATACCATTTTGCCAGATATTCGTTGCCAGCAATTACGGCATCGACGCGCTGAGCAAGCCGAGCTGCAGACGCCGCACCACGAGGATCCGTTAACCAGATAGCATCATCCACATTCAATACACGGGGCCTAGGCAACAGAGCCACGGACTCTTCAAGACCCGGAATAACAGAGCGATTAATAAGTGTTATATCTGCACACCTTGCACCAACAAATGCAGGAATTCGGGCGACTATGTTCATCAACGTCTGCACAAATAGCCACGGGAATATATAACGTCGCCTTACACGACCAAAAACACTGGGTAATTGAATCATTTGGTTCACAAATGGGCAATACTCCCTTAGTGTAACGCTGTGCTCTGCCAGCGAGCTGCGGTACTGACGAACTCTAAATCGTGCAGATGGAGTATTCCATCCAGATGTGAGTGCAGCGACTCTAATATCTTCCAAGTGTCCAGTTTCGGTGTGTGGCTTAGTCCTCATTAGTAGACTTGACCAGCCAATTCTAGTCGGTGATTAAAAGCAAACTCTTTCAAATCAGAATTATTCTGACAAAAATAAGATCTATCTGCATTAATGCGTTTCATGATCGCTTTTAGTTTCCGACCGAACACAATGAGTTCACAGAACTCGGGGCAAATTCGCGGATTCTGAAACAGGGCCATCCTCACCGCTTCCATGCCTTTACAGTAATAAATTCCCGGCGCTCAGGATTATGTCTAGCAATCCGTTCCGCCTTTTTCACTGCCCCCGGCGGCCCATTTTTACGTAACTTAGAATACGGATCAACACCACCAGCAATGGACTCACTAGCTCCAAAAATACGGCCACACAAAGGGCGATAAGATTGCACTTCTATATTGGTGAAACCCGCTGCACTTAATGCGTTACTCATAGATTCCAAGGTAAAAAGTACAAGATGGCGCGGCGGCTCAAGGCCCCGCCAATTTGCGCCAAATAACCCGTGCCCTTCAGACGCAATATTTGGCGTTTCTATCCACAAGAATCCGCCCGGCTTCAATAACTTATAACATGCCTGTAGCACCTTCACAGGATTATGCACATGCTCAATGACGTGCGCTAATGTAATGACATTGAATTGCTCGTCAGTTGGATCCAACGCTTCCACTCCGCCCAAACGAACATCGAGACCCTGACTGCGCGCCGCCTCTACTGCCTTTGAATCAAAGTCAACTCCGACAACTGCCCAACCAGCGCTACGTGCTTGCAACAGAAACGCGCCATTACCACACCCAAAATCTAGCAAGCTCCTCTTAATATTTTCTTTTGGCAAATGCCGCATCCCTGCATCTATAATCGCCCTTCCTTTCGGCATAAGACTAGCAGCAAGAATGCCGAGGATGCTGGCAGGATAATCTTGCGTGCCATAGCGATGGTTTCGATAGCCGTTAGTGAATCTTCGCCGAAGCTTTCTCAAGAAGCTAAGTGACGAGAAATCGGGGGCTTCATCATGAGTAAAATAGTTCTGATATGCGAGGCCAATAGTTTCGGAGGTCGGGCGTGGATCAAGATAAGCGCTAGCACATGATTCGCAACGATACATGAACCATTCGCCAGGGGCGCAGAAAAATACCCGGTCGGTAAGGCCTTCGTGAAGAAGTTCTCGGTTATCCGAACCGCATACTGGGCAGTTGGGTACAGGCTCAAGACCATTGGTAGGCCATTCTGAATAGGGGGCATGAACGTTTATTTTACTCTGCATATTTATCTTGCCTTGCTTTATTTACTTTGGAGCTACAACAATATTGCTAACTTGATCAACCTTGGACATCATATCTTTTCTTGTTAATAGAGAATGGGTATTGCTTTCAAACGGCGGCGTATCATATCCCTCTCATCTTCGGCAAGGATAATAAACCAGGAGACTACCGCGAAAATAAGCATCACTAGCAATAGAAACAACCCTTTTGTGGCAAGCCCTTGAATCACGATTCCCAGAGCCAACGCGAACAATGCAACGCTCGCCATGAGCACCGGCCGCAACGAAAATGGAGACACAGATGACAATAACCTGTGTGCTAAAATAAAAAGAACCAAGGTATCAAATGCCACCCGCGCTACCCACGCAATAGCTGCGCCAAGAATTCCATAAACATCAAGCAACCACCATAGAGTTAGCAGATAAAAGGGCAACTCAATTAAGTGCAGCTTAGCGGTAAGATCTGGCCGCCCTGCGCCCTGCACCAACCCAGAAGGCACGTGTGCATGACTGTTGATGAACACCCCAATAGCCAGCAATTGCAACACCACGGTGCTGTTTTCGGCAAACTCGCTACCAAGCCACAGGGTCAATCCCTCGTGGGCAAACGTAACGATAATAAGAACAATAGGAAATAGAGAGAGAAATATGTAGTTAACAGACCGGTTGAAGAGGTGAGCTGCACGCGCGCGATTATGCCCGAAGGCAGCGGCAAAAGCAGGAAACAATACTCCCATGAGCGCCCCAGGAATAATCTTGAGCTTGGTAACAATTTCATGAGGTGTTGCATAATAAGCCACGGCTGTCATAGAGACTACGGCACCAATAAGAAAGCGATCCATGTATACCATCAGCGGTCCGACGACGTTGGTTACCGTCATCCAACCGCCGAAGCTAATTAACGGCCGTACCATTGCACGATGTATGCTAACCGAGTGACGAAGAGTGGGTTCGACTTTCAAGCATAAAACTGCATACACACCTGAGGAAACCAGTCTGGCAATAACCAGTACTGCCACCACCGGAACTAGACTGTTGGAGAAAGGCAGCACCGCCACCGGGCCGAGGAACGTGAATATTCCAAGGGGTATCCGCACGGCATTTACCAAACCGAAACGCTGGTGGGCCTCGAGAATGCCACGTAGCCCGGTGGTACCTATAACAATAGGAATGGAGGCAGCCAGTAGATAGAAGGCTGTTAAGGTCTCAGGCTGCAGTTCCATTGGTATCTTCAAGACACTACCCACCAACCACGGGGAGAGCGCTGCAACAACAATCGCGCCAAGTACACCGAGGGCTGCCATCAGCGACATCGCTGTCCAGATGAGCGCTGGGATCTCGTCATCCTGCCCCTTACCCAGCTTTTCCGCGACCAGCTTAGTGAGCGCCCTGCCAAGCCCCAGGTCGAACAGACTGAAGTAGCCGACGACCATCCAGGCAATCGTCAACACACCGAAACGCGCGGTGCCCAAACCTTCTATCAGCAATGGGATGGCGACGATGGCTACCAACAGCGGTGCCCCGGTTCCCAGTAGATTCCAGACAACGTTACGGGCAAGTCGATGCCCGCCGATCAAGTTTGCTTGCTTATCAGACATCTTGATTCAGATATTCTCGGCCAGACAGAGTTGCAGCGCAGTGTCCCAGGAAGGCATCTGCAAACCGAAGTGCTTTTCAAGTTTTACCGTCGCCAATCGTGAATTCATGGGGCGTTGTGCCGGTGTTGGGTAGTCTTGGGTGGGGATTGGTCTGATCTTTTTAAGCGTTAATGAAAGATCAGGCAAACGGCGCGCCTGCTCTACAATGGCCTGTGTAAAACCAAACCAGGAGGTTTCACCCGCCGCAGTCAAATGGTAGAGATTCGATTGGAATAAATCATTAGTCCTTTCAGTTTGAGATTGTCGGATAACGTGTGCCGTGGTCTCTGCAATGAGGCGAGACCAAGTCGGTGCACCGATTTGGTCGATAACAACACGCAATTCCTCCCGCTCTTGGGCGAGGTTCAATATTGTACGCAAAAAATTGGTGCCGCGCGCCGCGTAAACCCACGATGTCCGCAGAATAATATAATCCATTTCAACGGATTGAATTGTTTCCTCACCCATCAGCTTGCTACGACCATAGGCATTAATTGGGTTAGGGGTATCGTCTTCTGTATAGGGGCTGGACTTCGTGCCATCAAAAACATAGTCGGTTGAATAGTGGATCAACAACGCACCAATTTGTTTGGCCTCTGTTGCAAGCACTTCTGGTGCATGCCCATTAATAATGTTGGCCTCTAGTTCATTGTCTTCAGCTTTATCGACTGCCGTATATGCCGCAGCATTGACGATGACATCTGGTGCGATATTTCTTAGAGTAGTTTTGATCGCATCAAGATCAGACAAGTCCATTTGGCGGCGGTCGGCGGCAATCACCTCTCCCAGCGGCTGCAAGCAACGCACCAGCTCCCAACCGACCTGCCCATTGCAGCCAGTAACCAGCATTTTCACAAAAACACTTCCGCAGTTGAAAAAGATGCCCCTCTTGCATCCTTGTGAGAAAGAGTCGGTTTTATGTCCTCAGGCCACTGAACGGCAATATCGGCATCATTCCAGCAAATACAGCGTTCATATTCTGGTGCATAATATTCAGTGGTTTTGTAAAGAAATTCCGCATATTCA
>QIGV01000204.1 GCA_003230085.1 Gammaproteobacteria bacterium | reverse complement strand
GTAACGCCAGCCGTTCCTCTTTTTTCTTGATTTGCTTTTTCTCTGCCTGAGGGTCAATGTTATTCGCAACCTTCCCGGCTAATTGTTCGGCAACATCCCGGGCCGGTACTGGCTTGACGCCAGGATACTGGCCGATCCTGTACCGTGCGCGGCGGCCATTGATACGGTAGGTGTAATAGTAAGTCATCTTGCCGGATGGCTGGACCCGAAGCAGAAACCCCTTCAGTTCAGTGTCAATAATCTCGTAGGGCTTATCAGTGGCCTTGATGGCTTTCAGTGTTGTCTGGGTGATCTTTTTGCGCAAGGGCACCTCCGAGGCATTTGGACTTAAATAGGGCTCTGTAAGTCCTCATTAAGTCCACCATGAATATCAAAACGGAGTATAGCAGTAGCAACCCATAGCACAACCATAGAGTATAAGCGATTGTTTGTTAAATGGTTTATTCTTGTTTTGACTTGCTATCCCTTGCTACTCGTAACTACTTGATTCATAAAAAACAATGCCTTCGGGAGGCAGGGGCCGGAGGTTCGAATCCTCTCACCCCGACCAGTTGATATCGCAGCATTAGCAGCCATTCGTAAGTCCCCCAAAGGGGGGGCGATTAAGGGGCGAGGTTCTGTTTTCATGATGGCTTAGTTATTGTCTCTCAGCTGCCTTTAGCCAATCGTTGATAGAATTCACTCCCAATGACAACAGCAAATCTTGCACCGATACCACGCGCTTAAGCATCGCGCCATGGTCGGATTCCTCCCGCTCCTCGGCTTCGGCAAAAAGACGAGTCATTATCTGGGCAAGTCGATTTTTATGATCAAAAAAGTGCGGCTTGGTACGACTGACATAGGCCAAGTATATTTCGGTTGCAGCTAAGGCGAGTTCTGGGTCAAGCTGCGAAGTAGCGTTGAGCCATTCGTCAAATCCGAACAGGCGGTGATGTTTGTTTTCGTTATCGTTTTCGAACACGCTAAAGCAGAGACGAATCAATTCTATAGGGATGGAGATAGGCGACGTATTGTCCCGGAAGATGTTGTCTACATGTCGAGCGACTGCTGCTGTATGAGGGCTGTCTGCTTTCAGTCCCGCCTCGATACCTGCAAGGCATTGCTCGCGATGTTGTCTGATATTTCTAGTGTGAGTCCAAACGTTCGCTGCCCCCTGCCAGGCTTCTGTAATATCCAGTGCGTTCAATTTACCAAGTAAGTTAGCAAAGTCGATATGCCCGGTCAAAGCAGACAAGGCTGAAATGCGCCCCCAAGTTTCCATGTCTTCCTTGGTGCCCTCGCGAAAGACACGCTCAAGCGAGGTCGTGACCTTTTCGAAATGATCGTGATAAGCGTAATACAGGCAACGTTCGGCGGATTGCCAAAGCCCCACAGCATCCTGCATGGCACGGTTAAATAATCCCCAACCCAACTCCGGATTCTGGCTTTGGATGTACGGCAAACGTCGCAGAATCAGGGCGCGGATCGCAGGGTGCTCGTTGCCGGCAAATCGATATAGCGTGGGTGGCAACAATTCGGGTAATGCAATGCCGCACTCTTGAAAGTTATTGACCAAAATCATTAAAGCTTCGGCAACATTTCCGCTCATCATATTGATACCAGTGGTAAGCAAATCAACTGAATCCCCACGGATGCTGCTTTCTTCCCTAAGATTTCCAAAACCTATTGCTAAGAACACCAGTCGCGCAGCATCTTGTGTATCCCGGATGACATGTGCGCAGGTTTCCAGAGCCTTGGCTGAAGAGCGATTAAGTTGCCAGTGGGCAGGATGTCTTTCCAGTTCGTCAAGCATTTGATTCGCTAAGACAGGAGCATCAGGCTCTTCGATCGGCGTCCAAGTACCGTTGATTTGTAAGTTACCATAGCGATGTGCCAAGTAGTTGGCGATACCGTCCATTATCTCGTCGCGAAAATTTGCTGAAATATTGGTCCAATGCGCGACCAGTAATCTCAAGAATCGCGATGGGTGACGAGATGAAGCCTCGCGCAGTTGCCAACCAACCTCTCGCTCTCCTCCGACCAAAAATTCATCAGAATCTCGCTTATATCCAGAGTAGTGCGTTAGCAAACGAATTACGCCGTTATCGCTGGCATTCAGAAATACCTCAAATGAAAATGGGGCGGTGACCGTACCACCTCGCATGCCTATGGACGGCTGCCGAATCAATGCCCCATATATTTTTTCGTAGGCATCTAGTATCGCTTGAGCTTCCGCTGAGCGCAGATGGCATGGGATCGCGGATATATATTCGGCTCGCTTCTTCAATATCCAGCAACGTGTCCCCTCATCAGTTACCGGTTCCTCCCACACGGTTTGCATTGTTTCCATCACTGCGTCTTGTGTGTGGCTATCCAGGTAAATAAATGCAGTCTGGATCAATGTACCTAGTTCGTAAGAGATTTCGAATTCCAGTAAATTCCTGTCGCACAACAGACGACCGATCAAGTCAATATTGGGGTGTGGAGAGGTTTTGAACGCGAGGACGGCGAAATAACACAATGCACCTTCAAGGTTAAAGCATAGGCGTTCTCGGTTCTTCTGCCACCAGTCGGAGTGTATTTGGGCGTGGTCGAGAATAGCTGCCTCAATTGCATCCAGCAGAATCCGCTCACTGTCTATGTATGAATGATCGGTCTGTGTGTGGACATCGTTGTATGAGGTATTGAGCAGAAATCCACTGCGATAGCCTATTCGGGTATCGCCATAGCGCGATGACTGGATTCGGCTCCACTGCTCGATTGCCTCCAACGCCAAATCCAGCAGGGCGGTGGATTGCAGCATCCGTTGTGCCAGGAAGTTATCATTCTTATCTCCAAATTCATGGGGTTGGCAATGCAGTTTGTTATCAAAATGAAAGTTCATGACGTCGTCTGTGCTGATGTCGCCAGCGATATAGCGCCATAAGAATTTGTCATCGAAAGCGCCAGCGACGATGCAACGTGCAACAGTACGCCCCAACAAACTATGCTCTGGTTTCGGCATACTGAGTAGCCGCTCTAGTAAGGGCGCAATCAGTGGCAAATTTTCTGTTTTGAATTCGGATAGAGAAAAAACTAATTGCTCTGCGATTCTATCGCCATCCAGCCAATCCAGCGCCAACGCCTCCATCCAAAATCCTAATACCCCAGCGGCATCTTCATTTTCCCACTGTGTTACCCGATGAACATGGGCCGTCAGCCCTTCTGCATCGCGCATTTCCTTCAATGCGGGCACCAGATGAGAGAACCAGAAGTGATGCCACTCAACCAACGATGCTTGGGTGTAAATCACCTGAAACACTTCGCAATGATTGTTACGCAAGTCTCGTAACAGCGGCCAGTCATCATCTCGCGGCATCTGCTGGGCAAACGATTCGGCAATCAGGCGGCGGATATGGAAGGCTGCGTTGCCCGTCAATACCGCTCGCAGTTGTTTCCTAAACTCGCGACGATCTCCTGTTGCCAACTGTGCGACAAAACTACGTATACTCGGCCGCACGAAGGGCACGGGCGGCAAGCCTTGGATGAACTCATTGAGCGAAACACCCCGACGCATAGCACCGCTTATCACCAGCACATCCAGTAGAGTTTGATGGCCAAACGTTAATTGCCCATCATGGGTATCTTGCAGCACATTGAGACTGTGCAGCCGCCGCAGGATGTCCTGCGGAGCACTGAAGCGCTGATGTGGAGTCGACAGGCTGCGAGACTTCAGCATTACGTCGGCGATGGCTTCAATCGCTTGCATCGCTGCGTTCCCCAGTGCGGGGTCAGCCTGCACGATAGTATCGAGGTAGCGTTGCGCCAGCGCCTGGCTGGTCACTACGTTGAAGCTACCTTTACGCTGGGCCAGTTCGACAAACAAGGCCAGTTCGCGAGAATTCCGGATCAGGTTACGTGTGACGGCATCGATAGTAGTCGAATCGATTCCGAGCTTGTCGAGTAACGGCGCAATTTCGGCCTCCCAGTCCAGCGGCAGGCACTGCAATTCGCAGTCCCATTGCCGTACAGCAATGCGTCGGTCGTATTTGCGATCGAAGTCGCGGCAAGCTGTGATAACGGTGACATTGGGGATCAGTAGCAACTGGTCAATTTGTGCCAGGAAATACGTCAATACGCCGTGCTCGCGGGCTATAGACAAGACATCAAGTGAGTCGATGACCACGACCACTTGCGCGTCTTCTGCCAAGCGGGCAGCCTGTTCCACCCACTGCTCTGGCAGGCCTTGTGCCTGACGCTCCTGCGCTGTCTCCAGGTCGGCGAATTCACGCGACTGGATGAAAAGCGGCACTAAATCCGTTCGGTTTTGCGTACGCTGCTCTAGTTCTTCTTGCAGGCTCAGCATTACACAGGTTTTGCCAGAACCCGGAAGCCCCCTAAGCAAGATGCTGCGTTTCCCTGCATCGATTGCAGCTAAGAGTTCGTTCACAAGCGGACTCGAAATTCGCTGCCCGGCAATGTCACGAAGCCATGACCTACCGATGACTGAGGTGCGGGCAAATGATGTTCGCGCCTGTACAATTGACATTACTGGAACCAGCATTGCTCCCGCGTGATGGAGAATGTCTTTGAGGTCATCCTTGGTTAGACAATGCTGGGTGAAAGCGGATAGATTGCCACCCTCCATACGTCCGCCAAGTTTGTCTAGGCGTATCCAGAGGGCGTCGAAGGCTACATTTGAGTTACTTGCCATTTGGCGCAAACGTTCACGCAGTAAAGTTTCCATGCGATCAAAATCGGGGCTGATCTCGAAGGAAGTGCAGCGTAGGAATTCATAGGTCGAAAGATTGGGAGTCTGAGCGGCAATGCGAGCGGCCAAATCGCTATTTGTTTTTATATGCTCTTTGGTCAAATTCGCATGATAGTCGCCCTCATTGCCATAGAGGGTGCTGTATTCACGTAGTTTAGCGAGTACGCCAAACTCGCTGCGCGAATAGAAGCGGACTTCGGCTTGTTGATTTCTAGTCAGTACCAGAAAAGCCTTGTCCAGCTCACCCGCAAGATCGGCTATCGACCATGCTTTGAAACTGGCCTGGTTCTTTTTGCACTGGCAACAAATCAGGGAGCCGTCGGACTTGCCAATTACGACATCATCTACCAGATAGGTCGTCGAATCAATTTCAAGCCATTGAAATTCGGGATCGGACAGGACAGTCAATGCCCAGTCGAAGGCAATCAGGGTCTGATAGATATCGCCACGATTGGAGCGTATTCCTGCGATGCTCACTGAGCCACCTACTCGGGCTTTCTCATTAACATTGCCTAAAATTAGAAGGTGTGCATTTATGATTATTTACATGAGGCAGTTGTTGAAACCACAATCAGCATTCGGATAGCATTCTCCATCTTATCTAAAAGGATACCACCGTCCGCTTGGGGCGGACAGCAACCTTTTACAGTGCCTTCTCTGACAGGCCGCTTTGGGTCGATAGGAGCCACCACTTCTGGTTAACAAATGAGTACTACCGGCCAGATACAGACATTGAAAATAGTCATTCTAAACCCCGTTTTCGTTTTTTTCGGACTCGATATTTTGATCCGCACGATTTCGAACACCATTTTGCATTAGGTCGCCCTATAAAGAAATTTTCGCAATCGGGCAATTGACAACGTTTTAATCCTTCCAGTCCGCCGATGGTAAGTTGGTGTGCGAAAGCGTAGCCTGCGGCTTCTAGCACATTAGGCGATTTATTCATGTCAGCTACATTATTTTGCCAGTATGGTATGCCGCTTTCTGATGGCATCAATACATGAATATATCGAATATCAGCTAAGACATCATTTAGCTCATCGATCAATTCATCGGTGACACCCTCATCGACAAAATCACACATCCAATCATGCACTATCGAGCAAAATTCATCTTCCAGGGACACCCTCGTTACTACGACACCATTCTTTTTCAATATGGTAAAGCCATTTTTTTTACTTACTTCGTAATCTGAAGCGTCGTTGGCGGCAGACAACAGCATATCAATATCATGGGGACGCCATGCTATGAGATCCCCTTCTCTAAACGTAAAAAATACACCACTTTCATCATGTAACGCTTTTTTCATAAAAATACCGTATTGAAGATGTTACGCTTTATATGTGAGTATACCGTTACACAGTAACAGATAGCACTAGAACCATCTATAGTTTTTAGAAATCAGGAGGTTCGCCGTGAACGAAAATTTGCTAAATCGGTTCAATCACGAGGTAAATGTCATCTATCGAGGTGAGCATTACCTAGTCCGAGATAATGGGGCGATATATAGGAAAAATCGGCCAGAAAAAAGGAAACGCAAATTAGATCAAGTATGGACGTTCGGAAACCCTTGTAATTCGAGCGGTTATATGACGATTGTGTGTGAGAAGATTCACCGCATCGTGGCCACTGCATTTCATGGTGAACAGCCATCAGAGAAGCATATTGTTGACCACATTGATACAAACCGAAGAAACAATAGAGCTGATAATCTTAGATGGATTACAAGGCTTGAAAATATTCTTCTAAACCCGATTACCTCTCGAAAAATCGAAATAGCCTATGGTTCGATTGAAAATTATTTAAAAAATCCAAGCCAACCCAAGTGTGTCGGTTTGCCAAATGCTTTTAACTGGATGCGAACGGTTTCAGAAGAAGAAGCGCAGACATGCAGTGAAAGAATATCCAAGTGGGCTGCTTCCAATAAACGACCCAGTGGAGGAGTTTTTGGTGAGTGGTTGTTCACGCCCAGGAAAAATGATGGAAACCTCAAAACGGAATTTATAAAACAGTCACTGACGCCCATGGCTATTCAGCGCAACTGGCACTCATCAAGTTTTTTTCCATTGTGCCCCAAACAAGTAAGTGATTTTCCGTTACCTGATTATTTGAAAAATATTAAAAATGAAAGATTGTTCTCACACAGTAAATTTACGGGATCCTATGTCCACGTTGCAGACCTCAGCGAAAATGACTCATCCTTGAGCGTAATTTGTAAAATGGGCAATGGGTCAGTTAAAGAATGGGCCGTTGCGAAAGTTACCGTCGAAGGAGGTAAGTTTTGCCATGAAAACAAAGGCAGCTTTTTTTCAATCAAGGGCGCCACTAAGCAACATTATAAAAATTTGGGCCTAGTTTTGGATGACACTATTGGCGATTGCATAGACGATTACTGTTGATATTTATCCCGAAAATAATGTCAACCCGAGCAAACAATATCTCGAATAAACGTACTCCATCCAAAAGCATCCAAAAGGGTCAGACTCGATTGAAAGTCATCGTTATGTCTTGCCCAGCATCGAATCTGACCCTTTTGGTTACATTGAATGACGGTAAACGAATTAATCAGAGGTGCCCTTACTTTATACCAGCAATCAACATCATTACTGCATCAGAACGAAACGGTACACAATGTTAGTGCCCAAGCATATCTTCAAGTTTTTTTCAGTCAGACTTAGCCATCTTCCCGACCACAAGTTTATAGGATGATTCGACTAGATCTAAAACCATCCCCTGCGGCAACTCCCTTCCTGGAGTTACTGTTATCCAGTGTCTCTTATTCATATGATAACCTGGAACGATTGAATCAAATTGACCCGCGAGTACCTCACCGTCTACTGGATCACATTTTAGCGTGACACGCGGTACTTTTTCGTTTTGCGAGACCAGTGCAAACATTTTTCCCATGACTTTGTATACCTTGACATCTGGCCCGAAAGGATAACCTCCCTCTGCGCCTTTTAACCCGGACAGATAGTCTTCGAGTGCTTTTTTATTCAAACCGCGCCAGCCTATCGATAAAAGTGTTGGTCTATTCTTAATGACTCTGGTTTTTTACTGATAGCAAAAATATTTTATTGTATGGCCATCCACCATCCCGACTGCCTGCATATAGGCATAACAAATGGTCGGGCCGGTAAATTTGAAACCTCGTCTTTTTAAATCTTTGCTCATCGCATCAGAGCGATCTGTCGTCACATGGATATTTTTCATGCTTTTCCAATGATTAGTATACAGTGGATCCACATCTGTGGCCCATTCACATCGTGTCACCACCGCATTCCCTCCCCGTTTCATAGGCGATCATATCCTCCAGGGTTCGGCCTGGTTCAACGGGATAATGACCTTCAAGAACCAGCATCGCCTGTATCCTGTCCAGACGAAAATTCCTGAAAGTCTGCCGCAATTCACACCACGCGCCCAGCGTCCATACCGTGCCCCAGAAAAACAAACCGAGCGGCCAGATAACGCGTTCCGATTCCTCACCGTCTGCTCGAATGTAGGTCAGCTCAACTTTAAGATTTTGATCAATGGCCCCACGCAACTCACCCATGAAGGAAGCGACTGCCGCCGATACCTGCACCAGTGGCGAAAATAATCGCGTCTGGTCAAGTTTCCCTTTCAGCGTTTCAGGAAGCACGGTCTCCACTTTACTTAAAACGGACTGCGCAGCTTTAGCCAGTCCAGGATCCGCCCAACTGTTGAGGATCCGAGCGCCCAGCATCAATGCCGATATCTCTTCTTCGGTGAACATCAGCGGAGGTAAATCGTATCCACGCCGAATCACGTAACCGATTCCAGCCTCGCCCTCGATAGGCACATTGGATGCCATCAAGTCCTGTATATCACGGTAGATCGTCCGCTCGGAAACCTCCAGGACCTCTGAAAACCATCTCGCTGTAGTGACACGGCGTGAACGCAGAAACTGGACGATCTGAAATAGCCGGTCAGCACGCCGCATGGTCGTTTTCTATCTCCCTACTGATATACCGTAACCAGCTTTTAAATCGAGCCGTCAGCCTACCCGAACAGCTGTTATTTCTCCAAATAGGTAATCAATGAGAAAATAGCGCCTTGCGGGTCACTAACGACGCAAAATCTCCCAACATCCGGGATATCCCGGGGTGCGAGTACGATTTTCCCACCCAACGCCTCTGCTTGTTTCGCGCTGGCCTCCACATCCGTCACCGTCACATAGGCACCCCACGCCGGCGGCATCTCACCCGCCTCCGGAGGCATCGCCATAATCCCGGCCACCTGCTTGCCCTCTGCTTTGGCCATGGTGTACCCCATATCGCAGGTCTGCATGTCCTCCAGCTCCCAGTTAAATAATTTTCCGTAAAATGCTTTCGCCGCAGCCACATCCGTGGTCATTAACTCATTCCAGCTGAAAGTGCCATGTTGTTTCATACAGCCTGTCATTGTTCTCTCTCCTTTTTTAAAAAAGTTAATCTTACGATCTGACCCGAGGACATACGTATGTATGTCACAATCAATGATACTCACCACCCAACCAGTCAAAGCTGGAATCATTGATATCTTCGTTGTTCAACGTAATTATCTGAAACCTGCCTGTTTCTGAACAAACCGACTATACCTGAGTGCTCCTGACACCCTGATGTCAGGAGTGAACATGACTCGGCGAAATAGCTGATGTTTCCCAGGGTTTAGCCCAGCCATGGCGCTGAGCATCAGACCTGAATGCTGCTAATTACTCAAATTCACCCATCGGACCGAGTCGAATAGTCAACAGCTCTACGTCTGTAATCGCAATGTGGGGGCCCTGCCGGGTACCTGCAGGCGTTTTCCAGAAACAGCCTGCAGCACAGCTTCTCCCACCCGTCTCAAGGGCACCCTTGAGGATATAAACATATTCGTCCGCCGGATGAGTATGAGACGGAATAACAGTCCCCTCGGTCATTTTGAGCCGGTGCAGAGAGCCCCCTGGCACAGGCTCTGCCAACACAGCCCAGCTCGCGCCCGGGAACACATCCAGATCACTGAATGTCTGAGACTCATTATCAATAAATACGGTACTCATGTGGCTCTCCTTTTAAAGGTTCATTCAGCAGATGTGAAAAATTGTACAGTTCAGGATAAAACTACCGGATCGAATATAATCTATAGCCTGGACCCGGGCAGGACATGCGTGCATTAGCAGAAAAGTCTTTTATCCGGCGTTTCCGCCGGATAAAAATTCTGACGATGTACTCGATTTTTATAATCGCTTTGTTTTTAACTTTGATATGAGCTGGAAAAATAACTCATTTTGCCTCTGTAAAATTAAACATAAAACGAGCGATCTTCCAGTCGCCAGTAATTTTTTGTAAAACCAGGAATGCGCGATAAGAGTCCGTAGATACTGTCTTGTTCCCTTCCAGAATCGTCAGGCTACCTTTAGAACGTGAGCGGACAAACGCAAAGTCCCCATGCTGCGTAACTTCATCGATGACTATTTCCACATCAAGATTTATGGCATTAAACTCCTGATCATAAGCTATTTTGATTGCTTTCTTCCCTACTGCCGTCAGATGACCTGATGGCATAAATACACCATTCTTGGCATATAGCGAAATCACTTGTTCAGCATCTCCTTCGTTCATCGCCTTCTCATAGCTGCGGATTAATGCCTCAATTTGTTGCCGATCATCAGTCCTTGCATATGCGCACGCAGAAATAATAAACAGCATTAAGCTCACCACTATTTGTGGCCATAGCCCCGCCCTCATGTTGACGCTCGATTCGCGGAAGCAGACTGTCGATTATCGAGGCTCAGTTCGCCCGCACCGTTGCGCACAAGTAACAGTAATCCGCCAGCGATTGCCACGTTCTTCATAAACATGATGAACTGCATTTGATCATCGAACTGGTTGTGAAAGATAAACGCTGTGATAAGCGAAAAACCCGCGAGTAACAAAGCAGCAATACGCGTCTGAAAGTCGACAATAATCGCTAAACCTGCGCCCACTTCAAGAAAAATTGTGGGGTATATGAGAATTCCCGGGACACCAACAGATTCCATGTACCCTTGCATGCCTTCGATTGCGGATAGTTTACTTAATCCTGAGAGGACAAAGATCAGGGCCATCATCACACGGCCTGAAAGGCTAAAAAGCGCGTTAAATTTGTTCATTATTATCTCTTTGAATTATGTATGTAATTTTAGAACTAGCACAGGTTGATCGATGAAAAACTGTAATGTCCACGCTCCCAATCACCATTATCAGTCTTTTGAAGCATTTTCTCTCACACGGTCCCTCGGGTAAGACACGTCGACACCGTAGTGCCGACATGCTGTGCCTGTATTTTCCGTCAGGCTGAAATCGGATTTTTTTACAGTGGATCAAATCCTGATTACTGATTTTCCCAGTGATCGATTGCTTTCAATGGCGCTATGTGCTTCACGAATTTGATCCAATTCATATGTTTTTGAAAGCAGTGACGGCATTTTCTTGTTCTCGACTTGTTCAACGATCCATTGGAGAGGAGACGCTGAGAAAGGCATTTGCTCAGAACCTAACAGGCCACTTGAGAAAAAACTCAGCTGAACCGTATTGGGCAAATCAGACATTAAGCCGAAATTTTCCAAAACAGGTGCACCACCCAGTAAACCAATAACACATACCCGCCCCCAGGGCTTGATAGCTTTTAAGGTATCTTTGACAGTAGGCGCGCCGATAATCTCCAATGCGCAATCCACCCCACCAGGAAATAGTGAATGAACTTTTTCTGCCACATTGCCGTCATCGATAATGACTTCGCCAGCGCCATAACGGAGCAATAGTTTTCTATTTTCCTCTTGCCGGGTCGTTGCCACAACCTGTAACCCTTTGGCCTTTGCATAGGTGATTGCGGCAAGGCCCACAGAAGAGGTCCCTCCCCGCACCAACAGTGTTTGCCCCTTTTGAATGGCAAGATTCATATCCAGTGCCCCCCAAATTGTTAGATAAGCCTCTGGAAGCGCAGCTAGTTCTTCCCAGGGCAATTGTGTTTCCAATGCAAGCACATTCGAAGCAGGCGCCACGACATACTCGGCGTAGCTGCCATGTCGCGCCAACATAAACCCTCCCATCGCAGTAATGACCTTTTGGCCTATTCGAAACTTACCACTATTGTCTTCAACCACTTCGCCAACGGCTTCGATACCCGGGATTCTCGGTTCGGTGATCGAACCATAATCCCCGGCGCGAAAATAGGTTTCAACTCGATTCAGGCCAAAGGCCCTGGTCCGGATTTTGACCTGCCCGTTCACAGCCACAGGCTCGGCTACATCTTTAATCTGGAGCACTTCAACACCACCTGGTTGGTTAACAAGTATTGCTTTCATATATTTCTCCTATGTGCTTTCATTGAGTTTTCTATGCCTATATCCTTAAAAAATGCGTTAAGCTTGCGCATTAGCGCGGGTTGGTTGTTGAAAAGCCGTAACGTGCAATCTTCCACTGACCATCACCTGCCTTCTGTAAGACAAATAGTTCCTGATTGCCTTCGGCAACTTTTTCACCAGTCGCATTAATCGTGGTGGTACCGGCAGAATTGGTGCGTGCAAACGCCCAATTATTGGCGATCACTTCGATTTCAGCAATGTCGAACTTGACGTCGAGATCGATAGCCTTAAAGACGGCCGTATAGGCGGTTTTGATCTCATCGATGCCAACAGCCGACGGGTTGTGCGGTGCCATGAAAACGCCATCCCGGATGTAGAGCCTCAGGACACCCGCAACATCGCTGGCATTGAGCGCCTGCTCGTAAGTTTTGAGCAGAGTACGGATAGGCTCTTGATTTGAATTAGCAGCCTGTACACTTGATAACGAACCAAGTACCAGTGCAGCCGCAGTCATTGTCTGTATCAGTTTTTTCACAATGTATTCCTCATTAAATAGGCTTCGGAAAGGTGAGGAGACACTATAAGTCTTTTCCATTGATAAGATTATAGGTATAATTAGCAATTCATTATTCCATTAATGGAATTATAAACGCCTATGATCGATAGAAATGCGATGGCGCTCTTCGTAAAAGTTGTCGAAAATAATAGCTTTTCAAAAACGGCTCAGCGGGAGAAAGTCCCCGTCTCGACGGTTAGCCGAAAAATCAGTGCGCTCGAAAAAACACTGGGAGTAAGATTACTAGAGCGCTCGACCCGGCATCTGCGCACAACCGGAATTGGCCAGGATTACTACGAGTACTGCCGACGTGGCCTCGAAGAATTCGATTCGGCAAATCTGTTGATCAATGATCGCCATAACGAAGTATCCGGTTCGTTGCGAATTTCCGCGCCACCGAACCTGTCCGATGTCATAATTGTACCGTTAGTTGCTGGTTTTCAGGCACTGTATCCAAATGTTGTTGTTCGTGTACTCGTCACCGACAGGTATGTACATTTGATTGAAGACGGTATTGATCTGGCGTTGCGAGTGGGTAAGCTGAGCGATAGCAGTCTAGTCGCACGCCGCTTGCTTAACTACCGGCACCTACTCGTTGCATCCCCCAACTATCTCAAAAATACTGGCCATCCACAGCACCCACAAGAACTTTATGATCATCCATTGATAGCCTTTAGTCTCTGGTTTGAGGAAACAGCCTGGTCACTCAGTAATGGCAAGAAAAGGGAAAAAGTGCTGGTGAAACCACGGTTATCCATCAACGATTTTAACGGAGTCCAACAAGCGGTACTCGATGGGTTAGGCGTCGGGGAAATTCCTTCAATCCTCTGCGGTAAGCTATTGGAGACGGGGCAATTGGTTGAGGTCATGCCGGACTGGCACTTTGAGTCCGTATCATTATCAGCGGTGTACTCGACACGTGTGAATCTTGCGCGTGTTGTACGTCTGTTTAAAGACTTTTGTGTAGAGCACATTGATGAACTCGTTCCGTACGCGGAACTCTAGCTTCCCCCAACCCTACGCTTCCTCTCTTCCGTAAATTTCTACCATTTATTAGGTGGACCACCTTCCATATACCTCACCGCAGAGATAAAAATATCAAGCACACATGGATCATGTTTTACTTGGAAAACCGGGGTCAGACTTCAGTTTCTATTTGAAAGAAACTGTACTTGGAAAACCGGGGTCAGACTTCAGTTTCTATTTGAAAGAAACTGAAGTCTGACCCCGTTTTCTTTTCGGAGAATAGCGGCCTTAATGTCCGCATTAAAAGCGGAGATTATAAAATATATCTATGGGAAAAACCGGATTGGCCCACTTTCACCTGGGACGAACAAGGCCTGGCCAGATCGCTCGCACACGTTTCACGAGAACAGGGACGACTGCTGGGTAAAATGGAGACGCTCGGCTTTGACCTGCGTAGTGAAGCCCATCTTCGCACCCTGACCGAGGACGTGATCAAATCGAGTGAAATCGAGGGCGAGAAGTTAGAACGCGATCAGGTCAGATCCTCTATTGCACGACGGCTGGGCATGGATGTTGGCGGGCTTGTTCCTGCCGACCGTGATGTCGAGGGCGTGGTTGAGATGATGTTAGATGCGACAGACAACTATGCCAAAACCCTGACCGAAGAGCGACTATTCGCCTGGCATGCATCGCTGTTCCCGACAGGCCGAAGCGGGATGAGCAAAATCCGTGTTGGGACTTGGCGTGATGACAGCGGTGGAGCTATGCAAGTTATCTCAGGCCCAATTGGGCGAGAAAAGGTGCACTATGAAGCGCCGCCGGTAAACCGCCTACCCGATGAAATAGCAAAGTTTCTGCGCTGGTTTGAACAGCCGGGCGATATGGACCCGCTGCTCATCGCAGGACTTGCGCATTTATGGTTTGTAACAATCCACCCGTTCGACGACGGCAACGGCCGGATCGCCCGCGCGATTGCGGATATGGCGCTCGCGGGTTCGGAGAAAACAGGTCAGCGCTTCTACAGCATGTCCGCGCAAATCCGCCGTGAGCATAGAAACTACTACGACACATTGGAATGGGCACAGAAAGGTGAACTCGATATAACACAGTGGCAGGACTGGTTTCTGAACTGCCTACTACGAACAATCGAGGGTGCTCAAGAAATATTGGGTGCCGTCCTCGGCAAAGCCCGCTTCTGGGAACGCTTCGCCAAAGAGGCCTTGAATGAACGGCAGATAAAAATACTGAACCGATTGCTGGATGGTTTTGAGGGCAAGCTCACTACATCGAAGTGGGCGAAGATCGCGAAGTGCTCACAAGATACGGCTTACCGTGACATCCTTAAACTGATCGACCGAGGCGCATTGCAAAAAGATTCTGGCGGCGGGCGCAGCACAAGTTATTCGCTGATCATTGAGTGATCCGTCGAATATTGTTGCAGCTTGGAGCAGTTTTCCCAACGCTGGGTTGATCGCTATCCTGCCATCAGTCCGGCATGGCAGTGAGGCTGGCAACGCTTGATGGTCTTTTTTGATTATCCACCCGCTATCAGAAAAGTGATCTACACCACCAATGCTATTGAATCGCTTAATTACTCACTGCGCAAGGTGTTCAAAAAAAAGGGCGTTTTCCAAAATGATGGCTCGATTAATAAAATGCTGTATCTTGCAATTAGAAATATCGCATTCCTAGCAAGCTGTCCGACAGACTGGTATAGACAAAACCATCAAGAAAACCATTGTAATGTGCAGCCAGTTAGAATATTCTTTGCAGTCTACTAGAGACGTTATTTCGGCTGGTTCAATTCCAGTGCCAGTGCCTTTGCCTGTTTAAAATCACTTTTTCCTGTACCCAGTTTTGGAATTTCGTCGACTTTAAGCAATACTGCAGGCACCATTAGCGGCGGGATATCCGTTTCTGAAATCAGTGATTTTAAGTCTGTTTCTTCTATCTCACCGGCAAAAAGTAGAATGACTTTTTCTCCTTTCCTGCTGTCAGGAATTGATGTGGTGAGTATCTCTATCTCTTCGGGCAGTATTTTTTTGATCGCAGCTTCAATGGCGCCCAGGCTAATCATTTCCCCGCCCAGCTTGGCAAAGCGGGAATACCTGTCCACTCATCAAGGTGGCCTTTGTCGCCGGACTTGTACCAGCGGTGGCCATCTATCTGAACGAAGACTTCCTGTGTTTTATCTGGATCATTCAGATAACCCAGCATTACCTGTGTGCCCCCGATAAGAATTAACCCGTCTTCATTAGTCGGTAACTCCGCCAGGCTACCGGGGTCGACGATTCTGAAACTGCTGCCCGGCAGAGGCAAACCCACTGTACCCGGTTTACTGCCGACTTGTACCTGCCAGATATTCGGGTCGAGTCGATCAGGCAGATTGACACCGGCAACCGGCGTCGTCTCTGTTGTGCCATAACCTTCAAAAATCGGTTTTCTGAATTTCTGTTCAAATCCCTCTCGTACATCGGCATCAAGTCGTTCAGCACCAGATACCACGACGCGAATTGATTCAAGCATTAGCGGACTTACGCGCCTATTGCGTACATAAAACCGTAAAAATGTTGATGTCCCGCAGAGAACGGTTAACTTATATTTATGGATAGCCTTTGCGATATTCAATACATCGGTAGGGTCGGCATGGAAGATGACGGGGATGCCTTCGATCACAGGCAGCAGGCTGGTGATGGTCAGACCAAAGGCATGAAACTGTGGCAGACAACCCATCATGGCATCATCCTGTTCAATATCCAGTACATCTGATACCTGTTTTATATTACCCATAATATTTCGATGACTGAGCATTACGCCTTTAGGTGCGCCTTCGCTGCCACTGGAAAATAGTATCGCCGCCGTATCATCGATTTTTATTTTTTTGCCGAATACTTTATATAAAAGGTAGGCTGGCAATATGTTGACCAACAGATAAATAAGGGCAGTATGAATACGGGAAAGGCTCTCTTTCATATCCTCCAGGTAATAAACTTTGTTTGATTCCAGGAGTAAATCAAGCTCAATGCCTTTTTGGCTCAGCTTTTTTATAAACCGGCGTGATGTATAAATTGAATGTATATCCGCCTGCTCAATGGCGGCGGTCAATGCGTCCAGGCTTGCCGTATAGTTCAGGTTAATTACCGTTTTTCCAAGCAGCAGAACACTCATATTGGCAATCATGCCCGCACTGCTGGTTGGCAGTAGCAATGCAATATTTTGCTCCGGGCTCGCCTGGTTAATGTGCCTGGAAAAGCTGATCGCTGCGGTTAACGCTTTATAGCCTGAAAGCTTCTGCCCATCCACGACGTCACTCATGCAGAATGCATTCTTCTGCCTTTTAACGGTTTGTATCCAGGAATATGGCAGCGGATCCAGTGTGCCGGAATAGATTTTCCAGGCATCGATAGACAGGTCGAACACTGACCTTTTGACTTCATCGACTTTCGCGTCGATTGCCAGGGGTTTACCAAAAGCTACAATGATATTTCGCCGCAATCCCTGGCTGCTGGTTTGCTTTAGATGATCACTGGAACGGGAAAAACGGCTACCCCATAGCCCTCTTAAATAAAAGGGAAGTATCACACCATTGACATCATCTACTGTTTTTTCAAAACCTCTTTTAAACTCTCCCAGCTGGCCATTCCTGCTGATTGCTCCTTCCGGAAACAGGCAGACAATTTCGCCGGATTTGAGCAGGGTATTTATTTTTTCCAGTGCCTCTTTGCTGTGTCCGCTGCTAATCGGAATGACGCCAAAGAAATCCAGAAACCAACGTATATACCAAAGCTGGTAGATGGACTTCTCCATTACAAAACGAACCGAACGAGGGCAGGCGATCTGTATCATTGCCCAGTCCAGCCAGCTGACATGATTGCCCAGCATCAATACCGCGCCCTGCCCCGGCAGGTTGTCAAAGCCTTCTACATGAATGTGGTATCGCCCTGAAAAAAGGCGGCTAACGACAAAACGGAACATTGACTGCGGTAGACGGTAGACAGTGTAAAGTGCACCTGCAAAGGCGAACAGACTCATCATTAAAAAGAGACCCTGACTTCCGATACCAATTTTTGCTACGGCTATGGTCATCACCAGGAAACTCATCATAACGACATTTTGTACCCAGTTGTTCCCTGCCAGGATGACGCCCATTTCCTCTTCAGGTGCCTGGAACTGTATGATGGCATTTAAAGGCACGATGAATATCCCGCCAAAAAACCCCATAGCAAGTATATCCAGTACCATAAAACCGGCTGAAGGGAGACTGGAAAGCAAAGACAGACTGATAAAAATGCCTACCGCGCCAACTGCAACCAGCCCTGTTTCGATATAGTGTCGTGAAAGTCTTCCCGCTACCACTGAACCAAGTACTATGCCTATGCCGGCACTGGCTAAAATACCCTGGATAATGACGGTGTTTGTTTCATTCAGCACTTCCTTGGCATGTGCTGGAAAGGAGGCAAGAATGACCTGCGACACGCCCCAGAACATCGACAGCCCAATGATTGACAGCCAGATATTCTGATTTTTCCAGACTGTTTTCAAGTTGTCGTGAAGCAATCCCCCGGTGAGATATCTTTTCCAGACAAAAGCTTTTGGCTCAGCGTTAACCTCCTTCACGGGCAGCCGGAAGGCCAAAAAAAGTTCGATAATAGAACAGACCACCAGCACCCAGCCCAGTGGTGCGATAATCATTAATAGCTCCCGCTCATTCGATACGGGCTGATTGTTCAACTGGAACTCAAACAACACCGAGAAAAAGAATATCCCGAGCAGAATAGCAATCACAGTTGTGGCCTGTATCACCGCATTCATCGGCGCCAGTTGATCCTGGCCAAACAGCTCTCGTATATATCCATATTTTGCCGGCGAATAAAAAGCACTTTGCACCGCCAGTAAAAATGTCAGCGCAAAGGACACCAAAAACCAGCCCATATAATATGAGAGTGTTATGAGCAGAGTCAGTGCAACTGCGACAGCGGCACTAACACGCATAACATAGGGTTTTCGAAACCGGTCAGAGATGAACCCGGACGGACTGAACAAGAGTATAAACGGCAACAATATCAGTCCATTAACTACCGCAGTCAAGATGATCTGCGTTTCACCATCGTAAATTTTAAACACGGTATTCTGGATAACAATTTTATGTCCCAGATCAACAAAGGCATTCAGGAAAACCATTATCACAAACGGAAAAAAACCGACCACCTTACAAAGCTTACTCATTTGTATTTATTTTCCATGACATTCTTAAAAACTGATGTTCTTAACTGGCGGTTTTATTTCCAGTTGCCAGAGGTAATCAACAGAAAGATTTCTGGTGACGAAATATTAAGAAACCTCTGGTCAATGGTATTAAACTATTAGCTATTTAGTTTGCTCAATACAGCAGCTAAATTTCTGCCCAATTCTAATACAGACTTTTGCTTTTTGTCGTCAACAAGGGAGCCATTATTGTTGAATGCTTTAAACGCTTGCGGAATAGTTTGTTGATCAGGCAAAACTGTAACCCCAATATTGGCTAGTAACATCCTTAAAAATACCAGTCCACGCAGCCCTCCTAAAGCACCCGGAGAAGCAGCCATGATCACAGCCATTTTACCCTGGTATGCCACTAGTGGAGGTTCATCATCTGATTCAGCACGAGATGCCCAGTCAATTACATTTTTTAGCAGTGGACTAAAAGCACTATTATATTCTGGTGAAGCAATGATAAATGCATCATGCTCGATTAATAGTTTTTTGAACTTACAGGCATTTTCAGGCATCCCTTGCTCATGCTCACTATCCTGATTGAAGAGCGGCATTGGATAGTCGGATAAATCAATGATGGTGACGCTAGCGCCTGCTTCTTGTGCGCCCAATGCCGCTATTTTTACTAACTTTTTATTAAAAGAATCTTTTCTGCTACTGCCTGCAAAAGCCAGTATTTTAGACAAAATTACTTTCTCCTTATTTCAATATCTGAATAACAAACAAGATAACCTGGCTCGCAGTCATGATTTTATCGTTACTTTCTATTCAGCAGGCTGGTGAAACTCGATAACATTGCTATCTTGATCTCGGATGAATAACATTGATGATTGATCCGGTAAACTTATTGGCCCTTCTGTAATGGCTATCCCCAACTTCTCAAGTGACTGTTGAATTGATTCTATGTCTGTTATTTCCAGCGCCATGTGCGTGTAGCCAGGGTATTTTTTAGAACTATCCATAAGGATATTGTCAGTTACTCCTGAATCAGCATTAAGAATAAAATTAATATTGACGCCTGATGGATGCTCCATGATAGCCACTGGTTCTGGCCCAATTGGCCCAACAAGAAATACAAAGCCCAGTTTTTCATAGAAAGTTCTTGCTAGTTCCAGGTCTGTTACTCTTATTCCAATATGATTGATGCCGGTAATCTCTTTCATTTACGTTCCTCGATATAACTCATTTAAGGTGGATGCCACTCGTAAAATTGATATCTATTTCCAACCACAAGCCTTTGTCATCATACAAAGGCATCAACTCATTTAAGTGAGCCTGTTTAAATTCTTCGATCTTGTCACCCAGCTGCTCGATAAAGCCGCGGAAACCGGCATTCCATACCACTTCCCACCAACCTTCCAGGTCAATATGATATCCAATTGCGTGTCTCTCAATATGCATATCGTCAAGTCCGGCCTGAGAGAAGATCTCCTGTAATTGATCAACTTTTGACATACGTTGCCAGCCAATCTTCTCGGGTATGTCGATACCATATGAACGCAGCCGATCCAGACAAAGCTGCGCCATGGGTTGGAATGAATCCCCACAAAAACCACTGATCAGCACTTTACCACCCGGTTTGACGGTGTTGGCAATATGTTTTAAAGCGCCACTCATATCGTCCACAAAGAATAATCCAAATGCACAAGTGGCATGATCAAAGCTGTGAGAATCAAACGGTAGCTGTGTCATGTCGTGAGCCTGAAAGATGAGATTATTCAGTCCCTGCTCCGTTGCTGACAGACCTGCTTGCTCGAGCATGCCAGAAGAGAAGTCTACAGCGGTTACCTGCCCCCGTGGAAGATTCCTGGCCAACGGCATAGCCGTCGCTCCGGTACCCGAAGCAACGTCGAGTACAGACTCATTCCCTTCCAGCCCTAATAATTCAGCCATTTTCTCACCGCTCAGATGAAAAAAACGGCTGGATCCCAGACCATAACATTGAGCAACAGTATTGAAAGTTTTCTGTATATATTGCTTGTGCTGTTCTTCGTTTCGCACGAGTTCAGATTTTAATCCCTGTTGAAGAATTGGAAAATATTTCGCGAGACCTGCTAAATCGGATGCATATCTTTTTATCTAAATCGATTTTTTATATTTTCCATAAAATTATCAGGATCTTTCTTTATAAGCTTTAGTATATCTGCCGAAATAGCGGACTTTTTATCATATCGCGCACTCCAAAGAACCATTTCCAACATCATCGGAATGAGGTCAAGCCCCTTTTCTGTCGGGCTATAGATAAACCTTTTCTTATCTACGGAATCTCTTTTTTTAAAAATAATTTTGGCGCATTCAAGTTTGGCCAGTCTATCGGCCAGTATATTCGTCGAAATCCCTTCTCCTGAATTTGAAAAGTCTTTATAGAATTTCTTATTCATCAGGATAATGTCCCGAAGAATAATGAGACTCCATTTATCACCAATCAAATCGAGGGCAAAGACAAAAGGGCAGTGGGAGCGTTTTTCCATCATTTTATAATACTAAATTCACTTGCTTTTTGAAAGCAAACTGCTTATGCTTGCAATTTACAAGTAACGCAAAGGGGTCATTATGTTTAAAGTCTATGGTTATCCTACTCCAAATACCTACAAGGTGCTCTATGTCGCTGAAGAGCTCAATATCAATTACGAATTTCAACTGGTTGATCTTGCTAAAGGAGAACAAAAGGCGGCAACATTTTTACAGAAAACACCCATTGGAAAAGTGCCCGTTTTACAACACGATGATCATTATTTGTTTGAGTCGGGCGCCATTAGTTGCTATCTGGCAGAGACGCAGGATTCCCCTCTTTATCCAAAAGATAAATTTGAAAGGGCATTGGTAAACCAATGGATGGACTTTTTTAATATCCACCTTGGCCGGTGGTTTAACACGCTTTATTTCAACAAAGTCATTCGTCCTAAATTTGGCATGGGAGATCCTGACCCCAAGGAATTAGAAGAAGCGATAGAATTTTTAAATCAACAATCTAAAATAGTTGATGAGCATCTAGAGAAAAATGAGTACTTTACGGGGGATAAGCTCACAATTATCGACATTTTCGCTTATGCATCCGTAGAACAGTCCGCGGTAGTTGATTTCTCACTGGAACCCTATCCCAATCTAAAATCCTGGCTGGAAAAAATAGGAAAGCGGGATTTCTTAGCGAAAGCATTAAAGCGTTTCGAATAATTATGGGGAGGTTATGCCATAACTTACGAAATTATCATTTCGCCCAGTTTTGTTGCTAGTTCTTGCGGTTCAAATTTAGGTATATAAGCATCCACACCAACGCCTTTTCCCAACGCCTGATTCGCCTCAGCGGTTAAGGATGAATGCATGACAACTGGAATCCCATTAAAGCGAGGATCTTCTTTAATTTTACTGGTCAACACATAGCCATCCATTTCCGGCATTTCCACGTCGGTTAGAATCAACTGAATATAATCCGTTATCGGACGTCCAGCTACTTCAGCCTGCTCTGCGATTTCGTTCAGTTTACTCCAGGCATCTGCACCATTGTTCAAAGCAATTTTCTTGATCCCCATATGTTCAAGTGTTCTAGAGATCTGCTCCCTGGCTACAAAAGAATCATCTGCAAATAGTATTGTGATATCTTTACCGTTTTCATGTGCGGAAATACCACTGTATTTTGACTCATCTTCATGAAAATCTGCCGTCTCAGCGAGAACTTTTTCTACATCCATGATCATTACTAGCCGTTCATTTTCTAATTCTGATACTGCGGTAACCAAGCTACCCATACGTTTCGCCAATATGGGCGGCGGTGCTTTCACGTCTCCCCAGTTCAACCGCTCGATGGTATCGACAGCATGTACAAGAAAGCCCTGTACATGCTTGTTGTATTCGGTGACCATAAGAATCTTAGGTTTTTTATCGGTTTGAACCTTACAGAACGTCATCAAGTTGATAATCGGCACCATTTCGCCCCGCAGACTGACCAGGCCGACAACATCGTCTGGCATATCTGGGGCTTGAGTAATCTCAGGAATGTGCATGACCTCACGAACCTTGAAGACGTTGATTCCAAATATTTCCTCACGCCCAGTACCTGTATCTAGACCCAGGCTGAATAATAGCACCTCCATCTTATTAGAGCCTGCAAGATGGGTGCGCTCATCTATCGACTGAAGCATATTTGACATAATGTATGCTCCCTAAACAGTAAACTCGGAGACGATCCCCTGCAGCTCGTTCGCCATACGAGACAGATCTTTGCTGGCAACAGAGGTTTGTTCCGCACCAGTGGCTGTTTGACTGGCCATATCATTGATCTCGACGATGTTTCTATTGATCTCTTCAGATACCGCGCTCTGTTCTTCTGACGCGCTGGCAATCTGGGCGCTCATTGTATTAATACGTTCAACCGCATCAGCTATAGTTGCGAAGGCATTACCAGACTCAGTGGCGTGCTCAACTGCAGCCTGTGCCTGTTCCCGACTCTCTGTCATAACTTTTACGGCCTGACGTGAACCGGCCTGGAGTTTTTCAATCATCTGATTGATTTCTTCTGTTGACTCCTGTGTGCGTCCTGCAAGGGTACGGACCTCATCCGCGACTACCGCAAAACCTCGGCCCTGTTCACCCGCACGTGCCGCCTCAATGGCAGCATTCAAGGCCAGCAGATTAGTTTGCTCTGCGATACCCCTGATGACATCCATCACCGAGCTGATCTCTTCACTGTACTGCTCCAGCTCATGAATGGTATGTGAGGCATGATCGACTTGTTCCGCTAGTTTATTGATCTGGTCAACGGCCTGTCCAACCACCCGGCTACCATTTTCTGAGTGATTATTCGCCTCATTTGCTGCATTAGCCGTACTGCTAATATTGCTCGCAACTTCCTGCACGGTAGCGGTCATCTCATTCATGGCGGTAGCTACCTGCTCGGTCTCGGCTCGCTGCTTCTCAATAATCTCACTGCTCTGGGTCGTTATCACTGACATTTCTTCAGAGGCGGCTGACAACTGCGATGTTGTCCCCGATATTTTAGAAAGCATACCCAGCAGTTTCTCTCGCATGCCGTTCATAGCAGTCAGCAATTCACCAACCTCATCCGTACTGTCTACTTCAATAGACTGGGTGAGATCACCCGATGCGGTCACGATGGCCTTACGAATCGCCTTAACGATAAAGTTAGCAATAAACCAGCTGATAAGGATGCCAAGAACGACACTTAAAGCAGTCATAATACCAAGCGTGGAAGTTGCAGAGATTTCGTGCTCTTCGGCCCTCATGGCACTGGCTTCGGTAAATTTTCCAACTTGACTTAGCAGGGTTTCCAGTGCTTTATCCAGCTTCTCTTCCTCCAGCTTAACTTTCACCGCCAATTGTTCAGCAGTAGGTCCGTTGCCCTGTGTGATCGCCGCAAATACGCTGTGTGCGTGTTTCACAAAGCTCTTATGCTCCTGTTCTATTTTTCTGAGCGTATGGCCCACTGCTTCAAATTCTTTGAGGGCTTCAGAAGAAGCCCCTACCATTGCTGCTTCAGCTATGACTTCTGCCTCAGTAATCTCAGCCTCGATTTGTTTCGTACCCTCATCAAATACTGTCACTGTTTCACGAAAATAAGCAGCGGCCGTATCCTCCTGTTGCAATATAGCGCCGTAATGCAGGGCACGCTCAAACTGGATAGCCTGTTCCAATTGGTGGATGGTGATTGCCGTAATTTTTTCCATGAGCGGAATATCCTGTTCAGCAATCACTTTCAGTTCATGGCCAATTTTACCCATGGAATAGATGGCATAAGTTGAACTCATAATGAACAGGGCGAGCAGGATACCTGCGTTACCTAGTAATTTTGTTTTTAGAGACAAGTTTTTTAATACTTGGTACATGATCTTCTCCTAGGCGATAAACTAATCTTATTCACTTTCAGGATATCCCTATAAAAACAATTGGAATACAGCCCTCCTCAGACTGTGCTCACGAAATGCTGGATACGCTCATTACTTACATATCGTAAGAAATTTCTGAAACTTAAGTTGTTCAGTGCGCTTACCCCGAAAACCGGGGTCAGACTTCAGTTTCTAGCGAAGAGTAAGGTGTTATAGGGTTAAGGTTAAGGTAAAACTACAGCCTGACCCTGGTTGGTTTTTGGCATAAAAAAACCGCGACCAAAACTGGCCGCGGCTCTTATATATTATTTAATGATTGAATTATTAGCGCTTATAGCCACTCACCATAATGAAAGGACTAGGTGGCGCCATCTGTTCTGACTTGACATCGACAAAGCCAACTTCACTCAATATATTTTCCATCTCCGTTGTTGAATAAGACGAACCAGAAACAGTATTGATGATTTGATTCACACCGATCAGCGCCGCCAGCTTCGGGCCTTTTTTCTCGCCCCACAATAATTGTTCCTGAATCATAATGACACCATCCTTATTCATGGAGTCATAACATTTTTGCAACAGTTTTTTAACATTCTCCGGTGATTCCTGATTGGTCATCGACGACAGCAACATGGCGTCATTGGCCTCGCCTAAACTATCGGTGTTGTAGTCTCCTGGCAGCAACTTGACACGGTCCTGCATGTCGTACTCATCGACGATTTCCCTGGCAATAACTAAAGTCTGATCCCGGTCCATAGCCACGGCATTGAGGCCGTCATAACGTTCACAGAATTTCACGGAAAAGGTTGCGGGACCGCAACCAACATCCATTAATTGCTTCTTGCCCGTTAAATCGAACATATCAGTTAATACGCCGGACTGGGACAAGGCACGGTTATGCATCCCCATCATATAGTCGCGGGTTTCTTCATCGCTATAGGCCTGATGCATCAAAGCAGAAGGTTTGCCGCTCTTGACCGTGTCGTAGAGACCACCCCAAGCGTCATACCAATTCTCAAACATAGTGCAAATGCCGCCCTGATAAAACTTGCTGGAATTGGTTAGAAAGGTTTTGCCAAAATCATTGTTCATAAAGGTATCACCGTCACGATCCAGCAATTCCAGCGAAACGACAGCACTTAATAAAGCACCTAGACAACGGCGATCAGCCCCGGTTTCCTTTGCCAGAGTATCCAGATCTTTAGGCTGGCCATCCAGTAAATTGAAGATATCGAGTCGGTTTGCAGCATGTATCACGCAAGAATCCCAATAAGCTGATGCGATTTGCATCACTTTCATAGGATCTGCACCTTCAGGCAATCCCCAGCTACCGGCGCCACCCTTGTCATTGCCCCATGAATCAGACATTCAGAACCCCCTTATCAAGTAAAAATAAAATATAGATATAATTCAATCGAATATGAACTATCCCATGTGTTTTTGTCAAGAGAATATGGCAACAAGAAACCGGGGTCAGACTTCAGTTTCTAGTGTAAACACTAGAAACTGAAGTCTGACCCCGGTTTCTTGTCCCGGTCTCTCCTAGTTCTTTCTGCGGTACAGGTCATTGCGGCGACTCACCAAGCGGTCGAGAAACAACAGGCCGTCAAGATGATCGATCTCGTGTTGGACCAGCCGGGCCTCGAATCCTTCCATATGCCAGGTATGCGCCTGGCCACCTTCGTCCTGGGCCTCAATAGTAATCTGCTCTGCACGGATGACGTTGCCGGTGTAGTCGGGCACCGAGAGGCAACCTTCCCGGCCGATGGCATAGCCCTCCCAGTGGGTGATCTCGGGGTTTATCAATACTTGCCTGCCATGATGCTTGATGTTTTTCTTGCTGGAGGCATCGATGATGATGACACGCTGTAAGCTAGCCACCTGGGGGGCGGCAATCCCGACCGCGGCAGGTCCGGCGCATAGGGTCTCCTCAAGATCATGTATGAATGCTTGTAGTGCATCATCGAACCGGGAAACCGGTTGTGCGGCTTCCTTGAGAAGTGGGTCGGGCCAGGCCAGAATTTTGAGGACCGCCATCGGAGAATGCCTACCCGATCAGGGTATCCATGGGCGCAAGGCTGGCTTTGATCCCGTTGCGGGTAACAATATCCAGGGCAGACTGTAGGGCCTCTATTCCCTCCGTAGCCTGCCCCTCGATATGCATGATATAAAGGGGCTGGTCTTCACTGCCTGCCACGTCGGACTCCAGGTTGAGAATGTTCAGGCCGACTTCTGCCAGGGCACCGGTCACCTGAGCCACAATCCCCGCCCGATCCGCCCCGCTGACAGTGATGCGCACATCAGGTTCGATATGGTGATGCAGTTCCCCGCTGATCTTGTCCACATGCAGCTTGAGCCCCAGTGATTCACTGACGGATTCGGCGATCTCTGTAAGTGCCCTGACAGTGCCATCATATTGCACCATCAGCATCATGGTAAAATTACCGCCCAGGCGCATCATCGAGGCTTCGCCCAGGTTACCCCCGCCTTCATACAGGGCATGGGTAATGTGTGCAACGATACC
>QIGV01000113.1 GCA_003230085.1 Gammaproteobacteria bacterium | reverse complement strand
CAGTGGCTGACGCTATCGTGGAATGCACTCGTAGTACTGATATCCTCTTTCGTTCCGGTGGCGAGGAATTCATTGTTCTGTTAAGCAATACAGATAAACAAGGCGCAATGATGCTAGCCGAGCGCATCCGCCATGCTATTGCAACTGCCGATTACGACTATAATGAGCACCAAATATCGCTATCTGCCAGCCTAGGAGTATCTTGCTTTAAAGAAGGTGATAACAGTGAAACACTCTTCGAGAAGGCAGATATTGGACTCTATGCTGCCAAGGCTGATGGACGTAACTGCGTCAAATTCAATGACGCGCTATAATGTAGCCCAAGCCTGCTGCTAGGGTTTAGCTTACAGTGATATTTATACGCTTTGAGATTTTGATAGTACAAATATTTCAAGCGAGCAACGTACAACTAAATTCCGGGTTCGAAACATGCGCCTTTTCACACTACCTGCACTGATATTTATTTTCTTATCCAGTCCAGCATTACTATGGGCCGACGAGAATGATACTGAATCAAATACGGCAACAAGCAGCGCCCATCGAAGCTACATGCCAGATAGAGGCAGCACCATGAACCAGGTGAAGAAGAAATTTGGCGACCCGAAAGAAATCATTGAACCAAAAGGCAAAACCAGCAAAAACAAACCGCCTATTACACGCTGGGTATATGATGACTATATCGTATACTTTGAAAACAATAGAGTCATACACAGTGCCCAGCCTCGTTCTTTAAACTTCATCGAGCTCCCCGACACACCCGACATACCCGATACCACTCAACAATCAGCAACTGAACCGCACTAGCTAATTCAGATTTTCGCCCGTAATATTCCGGTGATGAGTGTGCCCCATTCGAGACGCATGCCAGCAGAATGGGAAAAACAATGCGCTATAATGCTAACCTGGCCCCATGAAGACACTGACTGGGCACCTCACTTAGCGGCTGTAGAAACGGTATACGCAGATATAGCAGCCCAAACCTCCTCTTTCGAAAAACTGCTTGTTATCTGCCGAACTCACCTTCATCAGACAACTGTCAGGCAACGACTTGAAGCTGCGGGTACAGTCATGCATAACATTTCGTTTTCAATCGCCCCTTGTAATGACACCTGGGTCAGGGATTACGGACCGATAACCGTCATTGATGGGCGCACCCCTCTACTGCTCAATTTCAGGTTCAATGGATGGGGCGATAAATATCCCTATAATCTGGATAAAATGATTACCCAGCAACTCAGTAATTCTGGTGCCTTCAATGGATCCTCACTTAGCAAGATTGACTTTATTCTTGAGGGTGGCAGCATAGAATGCGATGGGGAAGGCACCCTGATGACGACAACACAGTGCCTGCTATCACCCGACCGAAACCCCGGATACGAGCGAAGCGATATCGAATATCTACTCAGGATTCTGCTTGGCGTCAAGCGTTTTATTTGGCTGGACTATGGCCATATCATAGGCGACGATACGGACGGTCATATTGATATGCTGGCGCGTTTCTGTGATAGACAAACCATCGCCTATGCTGCCTGTGAAGATCAGCAAGATGAACACTACTGTGAACTACGGGCAATGGAAACAGAACTTAAATCACTACGCACTATTAATAACAGACCCTACACACTGGTTCCCCTGCCCTTGCCCGCCCCTATAGTGAACGATGCGGGAGATCGCCTGCCAGCGAGCTATGCCAATTTTCTGATCATAAATAAGGCTGTGCTGGTTCCGCTATACGATGACCCTGCTGACTCTATTGCCCTGAAAACCCTCACTGACTGTTTCCTCGATCGAAAAATTATTGGTATACCTTGTCGCTCATTGAGCTTGCAAAATGGTGGCCTGCATTGTGTTACCATGCAGCTCCCTGCAGGCGTCTTGCAGTAAACCCGTGAACATCTATAATAAATCACCCTACTCCAAACCGTGTGCTATTAAGCAGCGGGGAATATAGCCCAAAAATATTAATCAGCATGATAGAAAGTTCTTTAAAAGTTGGAGTGATTCAGCAGTCTGCAACAGCTGATAGAAACAGCAACAACGCTTGCACAGTCACTGCAATTCACAAGGTAGCCGAAGCTGGTGCTCGCCTAATCCTTTTGCAGGAACTTTTCGCACACCCCTATTTCTGTCAAGTTATTGAGAACAGCTATTTTGACCTCGCTGAATCTATACCCGGCCCTACTACAGAGGAATTAGGGACCCTGGCAAAACAGCTGGGCATTGTGATCGTCGCTCCGATATTTGAAAAAAGAGCTGTCGGCATCTACCACAATACGGCTGTCATTATCGACGCAAACGGTACACTGGCTGGAAAATATCGAAAAATGCATATTCCGGATGACCCCGGTTACTATGAAAAATATTATTTTACACCTGGAGATCTTGGATTTAAGCCCGTGGATACCGCAGTTGGCCGGCTCGGCGTCCTGATTTGTTGGGATCAATGGTATCCCGAAGCTGCCCGCCTCATGGCCCTGGCGGGCGCCGATATTCTGCTGTACCCCACAGCGATCGGCTGGCATCCTGATGATAACCCGCAGGAACAACAACGTCAGCGCGATGCCTGGATTACGATTCAGCGCGCCCATGCGATAGCCAATGCGCTGCCTTTGATTAGCTGCAACCGCACCGGTTTTGAAGCGGACCCCTCCAACGATAAGGCAGGCATTCAATTCTGGGGATCCAGTTTCATTTGCGGCCCTCAGGGTGAAATACTGGCGCAGGCTCCAGTCACCGAACCTGCTATACTACTGGCAGACTTGGCACTGGGCCGCAACGAGGAAATTAGGAAAAACTGGCCTTTCTTCCGTGACCGTCGTATTGATGCCTACGCCGACCTTGCACGGCGTTACAGCGACTGAACCAAGCGGAAGAAACTACAAAAAATGAATTACCATCACGACCCCCTCACCCCAACCCTCTCCCTGGGGGGAGAGGGAGTTAACGAGGTAGCAATGAAAACGAGATATTACGAAATTTGGCAATCTGCCTTACAATCAAATTAAGCTTGAAAATGTGAGCCGCGATAACCTCACACCCTCATACTACATTTAGGATGCAATACCATGATTTTAATTCTTAAGCCCAATATTGAAACCGACAGTCATGAATACAAGCAGCTCATGGCCCAATTGAACAGTCTGGATAACATTCAAATTAGCCTGCATAAGGAAGTAGGAATACAGCAGGTGTTGACCGAAATTTATCTGGTCGGCAATACCAGCCTGCTGTCGCTTGAAGACATGAAGAGCTTTCCATGTGTAGAAAATGTGGTCAGGGTTTCAGAGGAATACCGAGTGTTGGGACGTCACAAGGACGACAATCGTCCGACTTCATTCAATTACAATGGCCTGCATTTCGGCCAGGAGACATTACATGTCTTTGCCGGACTATGTGCCATCGACAACCCGGAACATGTCGAGCTGATGATGAAGGCACTGCAAGAGCACGGCCAGGTTTGCACTCGTATGGGAGCGTATAAACCGCGCACCAACCCCTATTCATTCCAGGGTCATGGTAAAAAATGCCTGCCCTATGTGTTCGAACTCGCCGGTAAATATGGCATCAAAATCATCGCTATGGAAATCACCCATGAAGTACATATCGATGAAATCAAGGAGGCTCTGGAACAAACCGGCAACCCCACAGGCATTATGCTCCAGATCGGTACCCGCAATACACAAAATTTCGAACTACTCAAAAAAGTCGGGCGACAGCAGGAATTCCCGGTATTACTCAAACGGGGATTTGGCATCACTCTGGAGGAATCTCTCAATGCCGCTGAATACCTGGCCAGTGAAGGTAATCGCAAGGTGATTTTCGGATTGCGGGGCATGAAAACCAACATGGGCGACCCTCATCGTAATTTCGTGGACTTTGCCCATGTCCCAGTCGTCAAGCGACTCACCCGCATGCCGGTCTGTATCGATCCATCACACTCGGTAGGCACCAGGGAAGCCGATCCCGATGGCATACTGGATGTCATGCATGTCATCGCCCAGGGTGTCATAGCGGGTGCCAATATGATACTGGTGGATTTTCATCCTGCACCAGGCAAGGCATTGGTTGATGGACCACAAGCGATGACGTTGAAGGAACTCCCCTATTTTCTTGAGGATGTCAGAATCGCACGCCAGGCCTATGAAGATCGCCTGGCATTAATTAAACGTTATCAATAGAGAGCAAGGGGAAAGATCTGATTTTCTGAAGTAGATTGTCCCCTTTTCCCTGACTAATGCCACTGCCTGCAGCAGACGCAGCGGCGGAGGGAGCACATGTCACCCGATCAAAACAATCCTGCGCCTGACTGGCTCAAAACGTTTCCGGAACTAGCAGCAATTACTGAACCCGCCTGGCGTAGTGCACTGCGTATGACGCAGATTGTAAAATTTCCGCCTCATACCAGCCTCTATAAGGATGGTGAAGCCTGCCAACACCTTATTCTCATCATCTCCGGTAACGTCAAGGTTGAAAAAATATCCGAAACCGGTCAGGAAATAACACTTTATCACCTGCGACCCGGTCAGATCTGCGAATTAACCACCTCGTGCCTGATGAGCGGTAAGTGTTACCACGCAGATGCGATCACAGAAACACCCGTCAGTGCCGCACTGATCCCAAAGGTGGCATTCCAGCAAGCCCTGGCCGAATCTCCCGAATTTCAGCGGTATATCTATGCGGCAGTAGAGAAAGGCATGGCAGACCTTGTCAGCCTACTGGAATCTAGCATTACTGAACCCATGGGGATGCGTCTGGCGCACTACCTTGTAGAGCAGGCTGAACTTGAAAACCCGGTATCCACGACCCACTATGAAATTGCAACAGAACTCGGCACTGCCAGAGAGGTGATCAGTCGCTTACTGAAAGAATTTGAAAACCGTGACTGTATCAGGCGCCAGCGGGGAAAGATCGAAATTATAGACCTCGAACAATTGCGCTTGATTGCAAAACAGGTTTCACATCAACCACCCTCATAGTCAACGACCTCCCGCAATACACTGGTCGCATAACTGCCAGAAAGCAGAGAGAACTGTAAACGCAGCGCATCGTGCTGACAGGTAGACCACGTCAAGTCTCCAGGTATCACGCGCAATGACCGCCGCTGTTGTCGCAAGCCCACTTTTTCCAATCCACTGCGCCAGTGGTCATCAGCAATCAGCGCTGCATGTTCCAGTACCGATGCCTGGGTCTGACTCGGCAATTCACCCTCCCCCCACAGTGGCCCACTGGGATGGATGTCTCCAGATCGTAGGCGCGACAATATTGTTTCATCCGGCGCATCACAGTTGAAAAAACTGTTACTGCCATTCAACATCATGACATCGCCAGGTAAAACCTGATTCCAGACACCATCCTTGACACGCTGACCCAGCACCCTGTTGAACAACAGGGCGCGGGCTGCAGAAAGATAGATCCCTCGCTTGAAACGATCTGATACTTTGATCTCCCCGCAGAACATCGCCTTTGCCCGAGACAGGTTGTCTCTGCCAAAGCGCTGTTCTCCAAAATAGTTGGGTACACCAACACGCTTGATGTGCTGCAATCGCGTCTCAAGTTGTTGCTTGTCACCACTGATCTGTCGGACCGTAATATCAAAACAATTTTCCCTGACCGCCCCCCGGCGTAGCTTGCGACCATGGCGTGTGACACTGACAACACTGATTTCTTTGCTACCCAGCTGCGTCCAGTCGGGTTCTATTTTTCCGGCCAGATCAATGCTGAACCACTGCACAGTATCTGCATGGCGATCCTTGAGACCAGCGTACCCAATAGCCATGCGTTTGACGCCTGCAAACTCCGCCAGCTTTCTGGCTACCCATTCGGTATTGGCATTGCGCTTACGGATTTGGAGCAATGCATGCGTTCCTGCATGATCGGGGGTAAAAGACAACTGTTCGGTCACCTGGAAGTCATCTGGAGTTAAGCGGATGATGCCGCGCAAAACCGGGTGAGTACCGGCTAGAGGAAGATCAGTGTGGCTATACGGCATCGAAGAGTCGGCGTGAATGAAATATCTCTTCACCTAAGCGGTTATTGCCTACCCTAAGCCGCCGTTTCAACATGAAATCATATAGCATCGGGTTGTACTGCCGTATTTTGATTAGTACGTCCGCTTCAGCTTGTAGTAAATATCCCCAATCCACAAAACCTTGTGTCGAGACAACGGGCATAACACCAGGCAAGGGATAGTCAGACCCGTTTATCATCACCTCATGAAATGCTTTGCGGCTGAATATTTCCTCAAATACAGACTGCTTACGATTGACCAAAGTTATCGCCGAAATATCACCGTAGACTTGCCCTCGATAGCGGTCATCTGATGCCAGACGATAGAACAATGAAAGACTATCAACCAGCGGGCCGTCTGCCCCCTTGTCAAGATCAATATCTTCTCCCAGCGAAGCGCAGTGCGCCAGGATCACTCGCACACCACGCTCCAGGGCACGACGCATCAGGAGCGGGTTATTCAGGCCCTGGCCACCATCAACGCTGACAGCGTATTCATTCCCGGTGTGGGTTAATAATGGGATGTCATGATGCACGAGGGCTTCATAAAAACGATCGCACAGTGCCGAACCCGGGTCTATCCCCATTGCCCCCGGCAGCCATTTCACTGCGCGGGCACCATGCTGCACACACCACGCCAATGCCTCAACACTGTCCTCCCGATAGGGATGTATCGAGGCGATCCACTCGAACTGCTGCGGATATCGGGACGCGACCTGCTGAGCATAGCTATTGGGTATATAAAACGCACTGAGCTCAGGGTCCTTTGTGCCTGACTCGTCATGAAAATAATCAAAGGCCAGTAACATGAACCGGGCGCCCGCAGGAAAATCCCTATGCAGCAGTCGCAAACGCTCAATATAGGATTCATCCACACTGCCGTTTTTACTGTCTTCGTTTAAATTGACACAGGCAGCATTCAGATAATAGCGGAACTGCGTATATTTAATGAGATGCAGGGGCGAGCGCATTTCCGGGTTGATCCAGATCCCGGAATCGCTGTCGCCAAGACCTACCAAATGGACGTGGCTGTCCCAGAACTGGCGGGTATCAATCCCCTCCCAGCATTGCTGCACCAGGTCATGATTCAGCAATTCATCCGGCAACGGTCCTTGCAAACAGGGGTTGTACAAGCCTTCAGATGGCCAATAACGGCATCCGCTGAGTGTTGCACCGGCCAGGGCTAGAAAACCAAGAAAGCGGCGTCTATTCATTCAGCAAAACGACCGCGTAGGTGGCGATACCCTCCTTACGTCCGCTGAAACCCAGACCTTCGGTGGTGGTTGCTTTGATATTGATGCGCTCTACCGGAATCGCCATATCAGCGGATAATTTTTCTTTCATCGCTGCAATATACTCTGCCACCTTGGGTGCTTGCGCCACAATCGTGATATCGATATTGGAAATGTTATATTGGCGCTCGACCATTAACGCAATGACCCGTCGCAATAAAATTCTGCTGTCAATATCGGCAAACTCGGCGGCACTGTCGGGAAAATAGTGGCCGATATCACCAAGTCCGGCTGCACCCAGTATTGCATCGCACAAGGCATGGATTAGCACATCGCCATCCGAATGCGCCAGCAGTCCCTGATCATGAGGAATGGTCACACCACCCAGCACCAAAGGCCTGTCCGGCGTGAAGCGATGCACATCAAATCCATGCCCTATTCTCATCGCCCTGCTTCCTCATCCTGCCGCTGCAAAAATAGTTCCGCTAGTTCAATATCACCGCGTGTCGTAATCTTGATATTATCGCGCCGTCCGGCTATCACTACGGGTTGTTTACCCATAAACTCGAGGGCGCTGGCTTCATCGGTAATCGTGCAGCCCGCTTTCCGGGCTGCCTCAATCGCAGCAATCAATGTCTCCAGACGAAACATCTGCGGCGTTAGCGCATGCCATAGCCCCTCGCGATTAACCGATTCAAGTACTTTACCAGCCTCATCGACCCGCTTCATCGTATCCGCAACGGGGATGCTTAACAAGCCGCCAACCTCATGGCTGCATAAATTTGTGATCAGCTTTCCGATATCTCCGGGGTGCACGCACGGGCGGGCTGCATCATGGACCAGAATCCAGTCACTCCCAGGGATCGTTTTTCTCAACTGATGGAGCGCATTCAACACAGACTGGTAACGCATTGCGCCACCGGCAACTGTCCGAATCTCAATATTTTCCGGCAACTGAATTTGCGCCCAATGGACATCATCTTCTGCAAGCACCACCATAATGCCGATGACCTGGTCAATTCGACTCAGGCGCTCGAGCGTATGCTCGATAATGGTTTTGTTATTCAGGGTGAGGTATTGTTTGGGTATAGCGGTATCCATCCTTGAACCGCTGCCTGCCGCCGGAACAACGACCCAGCATCTAACATCCTCGGGGCTAATGGATAAATGGCTCACTGCTAAATCCGCACAAGCATCAAGGTTCCGTGATAGCCTGATAAAAGGTTTCATCATCCTTGATCATGCCTAGATCGCTACGGGCACGCTCCTCGATAGCGGCAAAGCCCTGTCTGAGATTCGTAACTTCCGCTTCCAAAGCCTTGTTGCGATCGCTCAAAACCGTAATTTCCTGCTGCTGTTTTTCTATCGTACGCTGCAATTGCCACAATTCAGTCAGGCCACCATCCCCGAACCAGAAACGGTATTGCAACAATACCAGCACCACGGTCAATAGTATTAACAGCAGCTTCATCATGTAGCGAGACGTATAGATCGTGAAGGGAGGCGAGCTTTGATACTGAAGACCTGTGGAATACCGCATGCCTCTTCACGCCTCATGATTAAAAAATAATTCTGTCAGCCATCCAGCAGGCGTAATGCCTTGCGGCCAGCAAATGTTGCATTGTCCTGCAATGATTCTTCAATCCGCAGTAGCTGGTTATATTTTGCAATACGGTCCGAGCGCGACATGGATCCCGTCTTGATCTGACCGGCATTGGTTGCCACGGCAAGATCGGCAATAAAACTGTCCTCGGTTTCTCCCGAACGATGAGAAATCACCACGGTATAGTTAGCCTTCCTGGCCATTTTGATCGCATCCAGGGATTCAGTCAGTGTGCCGATCTGATTGACCTTAATCAGGATTGAGTTGGCAGCGCCCCGCTCAATCCCCTCTTGCAGTATCCCGGTATTGGTCACAAACAGATCATCGCCCACTAACTGGATACGCTTGCCAAGACGTTCTGTCAGGGCAATCCAGCCATCCCAGTCATCTTCCGCCAGGCCGTCCTCGATTGATACAATAGGATATTTTTCTACCCAGGCCGCCAGATAGTCGATAAACTGTGCCGAGGTGAGCTGCTTGCCTTCCGATGCCAGGTGATAGAGACCGTCTTTGTAAAATTCGGAGCTCGCCGGGTCAAGTGCGATACAGATATCCTCACCTGCGCGATAACCTGCCTGAGCAATCGCCTCCATGATGATCTCCAGTGCGGCCTCATTGGAAGGCAAATCCGGCGCAAATCCGCCTTCATCACCGACAGCGGTATTCAGACCCTTCTTGATGAGTACCTTTTTGAGTGTATGAAAAACCTCAGACCCCATCCGTACTGCTTCAGCCAGAGAAGCGGCGCCTATCGGCATGATCATGAACTCTTGCATGTCGACACTGTTCTCGGCGTGGGCACCCCCGTTGATCACATTCATCATCGGTACCGGCATCACAAAGGGACCCTTACCACCAATGTGTTGATAAAGTGGTATGCCCTGATCATTGGCGGCAGCTCGTGCACAGGCCAGCGAAACAGCTAGAATAGCATTGGCGCCAAGGCGACTCTTATTGGCTGTGCCGTCCAGTTCAATCATGATCCCGTCTATTAATCGCTGGTCTGTAACAGCCTGAGTTAGCAGCGCTTCGCAAATCTCACCATTGATATGATTAACGGCTTGTATGACACCTTTGCCACCAAAACGACTCTGATCACCATCCCTGAGTTCCACCGCTTCACGCGCCCCGGTGGAAGCACCTGATGGGACTGCTGCGCGCCCAGTGGCGCCTGAATCAAGCACCACATCTGCTTCTACGGTCGGGTTGCCGCGGGAATCAATAATTTCACGGCCATGCACATTAATAATTTTTGACATTATCTACCTTTACAGTAAGTTACGATTAATATGTAATGAATTACAGAAGACGCAGGCCGATGTAGTCTCGCTGTTGGCGCACAGTGTACGCATTTCCCGCAGATAATCAAAAATTGTTTTCGATAAAACCCTGACTTTTTACACTCGTGTCAATGGTTTTGAGGGTTTCCAGAAGCGTACGGATTTGATCCAGAGGCCAGGAGTTGGGGCCATCACTCAGCGCCTTCTCAGGATCAGGATGGGTCTCCATAAAAATTCCGGAAATGCCGGCGGCAACCGCTGCCCGCGCCAGGACAGGTATAAACTCGCGCTGCCCGCCAGAAACGGTACCCAGACCACCGGGCTGTTGCACAGAATGGGTCGCATCGTAGACCACCGGACAGCCCGTCTCACGCATCACCGCTAGTGAGCGCATATCAGACACCAGCGTGTTATAGCCAAAGGAGACCCCCCGCTCACACACCATGATCTGGTCGTTTCCCGTATCACGGGCCTTGTCCACCACATTTTTCATATCCCAGGGGGCAAGAAACTGGCCTTTCTTGATATTGACCGGTTTGCCCTGGCGTGCAACATTCTGAATAAAGTTAGTCTGGCGACATAAAAAAGCCGGTGTCTGAAAAACATCAACAACGGCGGCCACCTCATCCAGTGGTGTGTCCTCGTGCACGTCCGTCAAAATCGGGACCTTGATCTCCTTGCGCACGGCTTCCAGTATGCGCAACCCTTTCTCAAGACCCGGGCCGCGATAGCTCTTGCCAGAGGAGCGGTTGGCCTTGTCAAATGAAGATTTGTAAATAAAGGGAATATTCAGCGCCGCAGTGATTTCGCGGAGTTGGCCCGCAGTATCAAAAGCGAGCTGCTCACTCTCCACCACGCAAGGACCTGCAATCAGGAACAGCGGTTGATCCAATCCTACCTCAAAGCCACAAAGTTTCATGAGACGCTGACTACCTTCTGATCATGTGATTCGTTTAACTTACGCGCGGCTTCTATAAATCCGCCAAACAAGGGATGTCCATCACGGGGATTAGAGGTGAACTCCGGATGAAACTGGGCAGCGACAAACCACGGATGATTATTTAACTCGATCATCTCGACCAGCTGTCCATCCATGGATTTCCCTGAAATCTGCAATCCGGCCGCTACCAGGGTATCTATAAACCGGTTATTAACTTCATACCGATGCCGATGCCGTTCTGAAATAATTTCCTTGCCGTAGAGATGATGTGCGTGTGTGCCCGGCACCAGGCGGCACTGCTGGGCGCCCAGGCGCATCGTGCCGCCAAGGTCAGATTCACGGCTACGCTTTTCTATCCGGCCATCTGCATCTTGCCATTCAGTCACCAGCGCAATGACTGGATAAGGCGAATTGGGATTAAATTCAGAACTATGCGCTTCCGCCAGACCAGCTACATTTCTTGCATATTCAATGACTGCCACCTGCATACCAAGGCATATACCCAGATAAGGAATACCCTTTTCACGGGCATAACGGACTGCCTCAATCTTGCCCTCGATGCCTCGCTCACCAAACCCTCCCGGCACCAGTATGGCATCCATCTCCCGCAAAATTGTAGCGCCTTGTTTTTCAATCTCTACCGAGTCGATATAATGAATAACAACGCGAGTGACAGTGTGTATACCGGCATGAATCAATGCTTCATTAATGGATTTGTACGCATCGGCAAGACCGGTATATTTGCCCACAATTGCCACGTTCACTTCACCCGAGGCATTATCCATGGAATTGAGAATTTCCTGCCATTCACCAAGATCCGCCCGGGGTGCATTCAGACAAAGTTTTTCGTTGACAATATCATCCAGCCCCTGCTCATGAAGCAGGATGGGAATCTTATAAATGGTATCGACATCCAGTGCGGAAATAACTGCCTTCTCCTGAACGTTGGTGAACAACGCAATCTTGCGGCGGTCATCCTGTGACAAGGGCCGGTCTGAACGGCACAACAGGATATCCGGTTGAATTCCAATTGAACGCAGTTCCTTGACGGAATGCTGAGTGGGCTTGGTCTTGATCTCCCCTGCCGCCGCGATATAGGGCAGTAAGGTCAGGTGAATATAAAGGGTGTTGTCATGCCCCAGTTCTATCCCCAATTGCCGGATTGCTTCAAGAAAAGGTAGTGATTCAATATCGCCCACCGTGCCACCAATCTCAACCAGCGCGACATCCGCACCATCTGCTCCAGCCATCAGGTTGCGTTTGATCTCATCCGTAATATGGGGGATGACCTGGACGGTAGCGCCTAGATAATCGCCTCGTCGTTCCTTGGCAATGACATTTTCATAAATTCTGCCAGTGGTAAAATTATTGCGCTTGCCCATAGTGGTGCGGACAAATCGCTCATAGTGTCCCAAATCAAGATCGGTTTCAGCACCATCATCGGTTACAAACACTTCACCATGCTGGAACGGACTCATCGTCCCGGGATCGAGGTTGATATAGGGATCCAGCTTGATCAGGGTCACCCCCAGGCCACGCGCCTCCAGAATGGCGCCCAAAGACGCAGAGGCAATGCCTTTTCCAAGAGAAGAGACAACACCGCCGGTTATGAAAATATATTTGGTCATGTCGATATACAGCAACAATCAAGGGGCAAACTATGGCCCACACGGTACCAGAACCGCGCGCTTTCCTCAATGTAAAACTACCGTTATGTCTTACATTGAATGTTACTTACGCTGCTCCAGCTCCTCCTGTAATGATAATAATTGTTGATTCACGGCGCGCAGCTTTGTAGACAGGGTTTCCGCAAGCAAACGGAAAAAGACTGTGCTGAACTTATCACGGTCTTCTTCCTTCAGCTGGTTAATCTTTGAGCTGTCGATAGCCAGACAGATAACATTCGTAGCCGCCTCGACAGTTGCAGAGCGTGGTCTGTAGTCTATCAACACCTGTTCACCGAAAGTATCTCCCGGAGCATCAATCCTGGCCAGCTCCTGATCTCCCTTTATCACACTGACTTCCCCTGCAAGGAGAATATAGACCCAGTTATCATATTCACCTTCCTGGGTAATCACCTCACCAGCTTCATATTTCTGCAGCTTGCTGAAACTGAGCAACGTTTCAAGGTAATGTTTATCATCACAACCCAGAAGCGGCAGATAGCCATACTTCTCTATCAGATTTTCGCGGTTTTTCAGGTAGGGACTTTCTTCCATTTACACTCTCCCAATAATACAGACTATCGGCTATACCGTCCGCAGACGGTCATTTTTAATATGTTCAAGCAATCCCTCTGAGGCAGTCTGAATCATATCCAGCACCCTTTCAAAACCACTCACGCCGCCATAGTAAGGATCAGGCACTTCACGATAATCAAGGTGAGGCGCATGGTCCAGAAACAATGACAGTTCGCAGCGACTGTCACTCGGCGCGATCTCCTGTAGATCCATGAGGTTATCCTGATCCATGGCCAGGATAAAATCAAACTGGATAAAATCATCACTGCTCACTCGACGTGCCCGTTGTATGCTGAGATCGACACCCCTTTTCAATGCCGCAGCCTGGGCCCGGCGATCCGGTGGATTGCCAACGTGATAGGCATGGGTCCCGGCGGAGTCGATCTTGATGACCTCACCAAGCGCGTGCTGATTGACCAGTTGTTGAAAGACACCCTCAGCTGTCGGTGAACGGCATATATTGCCCATGCAGACGAATAATACGCTTATATTTTCCTTGTTATTCAATTTGTTAAAACCTATTTTGACAGTGATTTCAGCGTTGAATCGCCCCGTTCCGTGCCTAATAAAACCTAACAGTTACGGGGTAATTTCGGGAAAGGTTTTTCATTGCAAGCATAGCTTAACAAAAACCGCAGGTCGGGTTAACAGATAATGAGGAAAACCGGGGTCAGACTTCAGTTTCTAGCGCATTAAGAAAACTGTCGTCTGACCTCAGTTTTAGAAACTGAAGTCTGACCCCGGTTTTCGGAATAGATATGCCTCGGTAGCCCGGCTCTCTGTTTAGATTCTTTCCTTACAGGTCCGTTGACTTGAGCTATGGAAAATGAAATAAAATTTGATAAACAATTGATATTTTAATCATTTACCACCTATACCTGACATCTGATTCCTACAGGGATTTTTTTTCCGTGCTATTTGCGGTAACCTCATATATAAGTAATACGCATCGGAGCTGCCTGAGGCAATTGAATGTGATTTCACAATGACTAACATGCAAACCCGGTATCTGCGTAACCTGATCGGCAGATGGGTGCTTTACCATGGTGTGAGATACGAAATCATTGAGGTGCTGGAGGAAGGCACGTCACTGGTGCTCGAAGATTGCGAAGATCACAAAGCCATCCAGGCTGATCAGCATGGAGAGGCACACCGTCGAGTCCCTCAGACAGTGACGCTCGCCGTATCTTTCAAGCAAGATGGTGACGTTGACCTGCCCGCTATCGGACTTGAACTTCTTGAGAAGCGTGTCGGCAAGGCGGATAGCCTGTCCTGCTAACGCCGCTTCATCGCTTCCACTACCAACTGTAAATCTGCCTCGGTATCCACCGCATGACCCGGATGCTCTGTCGCAACCGTCACATGGATTTTGTAACCCTGCCACAACACCCGCAACTGCTCCAGTGATTCCATCTGCTCCAATGCACAGGCTGGCCACTGCACATAGTCCCTGATAAAACCGGCATGATAGGCATACAGACCAATATGGCGGTAATGCTCTGCATTATCCGGTAGTTCTTCTGTCGTGACAGAAAAAGCCTCTCGATCCCATGGAATCACCGCACGACTAAAATAGATGGCGTTGCCTGCTTGGTCCATGACGACTTTCACCACATGCGGGTCAAACAGTTCGGCAGCAGTGACGATCCGCTCGCACAGGGTCGCTATCGCGGCCTGTGGTTGTGCATAAAGGTCCTCTGCAACCTGGTGAATCAGGGCCGCCGGCATCATCGGTTCATCACCCTGCAGATTGACAACCACATGGTCATCGTCAATGCCGAGTGTGCTGACAGCCTCTGCAAGCCGATCTGTCCCGGAAGGATGTGATGCCGAGGTCATTATGGCCTCTGCGCCGAAAGCCTTGGCGGCCTGGCAAATACGTTCATCATCCGTCGCAATACAGATGCGTGCTGCACCGCTATCCAGCGCACGTTCATAGACATGCTGGATCATCGGCTTTCCGGCAATATCCACCAGCGGTTTGCCAGGCAGTCGTGTCGAGGCATAGCGGGCCGGGATTATGACAGAAAAATTCAATCCACTTCCTCTTCGGCATCAAGCTGACGCGCCTCGTTCACCAGCATGACGGGGATATCGTCACGGATGGGAAATGCCAGTCGGTCCAGTTTACAAATCAGTTCCTTTGCATCCTTTTTATACACAAGACTGCCTTTGCACATTGGGCACGCAAGAATATCAAGTAATTTTCTGTCCATATTATTCTTCCTTACAGATGTTAGGGAACGTAAAGCGTGAAACGAAATAAGCGCTTGGGGTACACACTATGGTTACCTCACACTTCACGTCTCACGTCTCACGTTTCAAGCAACTACTTGGCAACCTCCTTGGTGGCCAAGGATAACTTCTTAATGCCAAGGTGGCGGGCGGCATCCATCGCCTTTATCACGAACTGATGCGGCGTCTGGGCGTCCGCATTGATGATCAGGGCGGTGGACCCGCTATCGTCAATCTCTTTGCGTAGGGCCCGGATCAGCGTATCCAGCTTTTTATTGACCACCAGCTTCTGGTTAACAAAGAACCGGCCCTGGGCATCAATGGTGATTTCAACAGGGGAATCTTCCCTATCGGTCTGCGACATCGTTGACTCAGGCAGATCAACCGCAATTTCAGACTCCCGAGTAAAAGTGGTCGATACCATAAAAAAGATCAGCAGCAAGAAAACCACATCGATCAGTGG
>QIGV01000035.1 GCA_003230085.1 Gammaproteobacteria bacterium | reverse complement strand
GTATTGCTTAACAGAACAATGAATTCCTCGCCACCGGAACGAAAGAGGATATCAGTACTACGAGTGCATTCCACGATAGCGTCAGCCACTGACTTAATGATGAAGTCTCCAGTCAGATGTCCATAACTGTCATTAATGGATTTGAATTTGTCGATGTCCAGCGCAAGTAAGGAAAGTGGAGTACCATGGCGCCGTGCGAGTTCAGTTTCTCGAATCAGTGCTGAATTCATGGTGCTTCTATTGTTGGCGCCAGTCAGCGGGTCAGTGTGCGCAGCAGTCAGCGCGTGCTTATACATGATAGCATTACGCAGGGGATAGACCAGACTGCAAATCAGGGATTCCAGTAGGGCAGTTTCATTTTCGGAAAACTTCTTTGTCCGCGTAAACATCAATTGACCAATGGTTTGTGCCGCGACAACAAGTTGATAGGAGCAGGTATGTTTTTTCTCAGTACCTATCGCCACATGGATATTCTGAGCTTTGTGGTTGAACGTAATGCTATTGTGGGGAATCATACCCTGTATTTCACTTGAAAAAACCTCTATAAGCTTGTCTATTTCGAGGGAGGTTTGTAAAACACTGGCAATTTTGAGTGCCTTCTGATGCCCCGCTTGCCCGGCTTCTGTCTCAATTACATTTGACAATAAAGCCAGGTTGCCCGCTTCCGGTGCTGTTGTATTATTTTTTAATTGTTGGCTTGGCATATACATTACCTTTCTCCAGGCATGGCAAACAGTTGTACTTGCATGGAATAATGCAGGTTCTATGCCATGTGACAGGAGCTGTGATCTGGCTTTAACTCTCTATATAGAAGTAATAATCTATACGAAGTTAGAGCGCTTATAAAGGGGAAATGTATAGTCATTTGAAACTAGACGTCAAAATATTGTCGTTATAATATCGTTTAGACTTTAGATGACATTGTTTTTAATACTATTAAGATAAGAATTATCATAGCGTTGATGAACTGCATGGATGCAGTTGTTTAATAACTTAAGATGAGGACAAGGATGTGCATCAAAAAGTGATAAGGGATTATCAAGAATTAGTTTCTCTCCTGAATCAGCAACAGCCTCGACCGGAGTTATTGCTGGGTGAAATTCTCACGAATGACTACGGCATGGAGGCATGCGACCTGGAAATAGCTTTGAGGCGTCAGAGTAAAAAATCAGGGAAGCATATAGGCCTGATTCTACGAGAGATGGGAGCAGTGACCGATGAGGAAGTTAATGCGGCCTTAGGTAAAAAACTTGGAATTCCCTATATAAAAATTGAGGAATTGGACATTAGTTCACAGGTATTGTCATGTATTCCGGTTGACGTGGCGTTTCAATACAACCTGATGCCTTTGGCTGAATATGACGGCAAACTGATTGTTGCCATGGTCAATCCACTGGAAGCCAGCAGTCTGGACATCCTGCGTTTTAATACGCCTCTTAGTATCACTACTGTGATGGCTTCCCTCGCTGATATTACACTGGCTCATAACAAATATTATAGTAAGTTTGATGAAGATGAAGCGCTCGAAGAAAGTAACCTGGGTACAATCAATAACTACCCGGGCAGTGAGAATTCACAGCAAAATATAGAGCAACAGGCCTATACAAAGCCTATCGTTCGTCTACTGAATGCTATCGTGTTGCAGGGGGTGTTAAGAAATGCATCGGATATTAACATCCGTCCTGAGCCGCAACGGGTAACAATCTTTTACCGTATTGATGGTCAGCTTCAATATTCACGGACACTGGATAAATCGCTGTTGTGCGCCCTGGTGAGCCGCATCAAAATTATTGCCAAAATGGATATCAGTGAGCGCCGTTTGCCTCAGGATGGCAATGCGAGGCTAGTGCGGGATAGTAAAAATATTGAGCTACGGGTGTCTGTGTTGCCGACGACACATGGAGAAAGTGTTGTTATACGTATCCTTGACAAGGCGATCGGCTTAAAATCCATTGAGCAACTTCATCTGAGAGCTCAGGAGAAAAAAACACTACAGGCATTTTTAGAAAAACCCAGTGGACTTTTCCTTGTTACCGGGCAAACAGGCGCCGGTAAATCCACTACTTTATATGCCATGCTGCACGAGCTTTCCAAGGCTGGCCCACATGTTATAACCATTGAAGACCCGGTGGAATATGATATTGAAGGTGTGGAACAGATTCAAATCCTGGAAAAAAAAGGGCTGACATTTCCCACTATCCTGCGCCATATCCTGCGTCACGATCCAGATATAATTATGATTGGAGAAATCAGGGATAAGGAAACCGCGGCCATAGCCAGTCGCGCCGCATTGACTGGCCATTTGGTTTTAAGCACCTTGCATACCAATGATGCGCCAAGTGCAATTACTCGCCTGTTAGACCTGGGTATTGCGCCATATATTCTCAGCACGACCTTGCTGGGTGTGATGTCACAACGTTTAGTACGTCTTATCTGTGAACATTGTCGTGAAATTGATACTATTGTCCATCGGCAATATGAAAAATCAGAATCGCCAGACCCTATAGATTATTATTTTGGAAAAGGCTGCAGTCAATGCGCGTACACCGGGTATCGTGGCCGCACACTGATTAGTGAAATATTACCGGTCTCTCCTGAATTAGCGCAGCTTATAAACTGTTCATCATCAACGCAGGAAATAATGCAACTGGCAGTTTCACAAGGAATGAGACGACTCACAGAAAACGCATCGCAACTGGCGAGGGAAGGAAGGATAACAGTGAGAGATGCCCTGAGCATTAACATCTAAGAAAAACCGGGGTCAGACTTCAGTTTCTTTCAATACACAAGAAACTGAAGTCTGACCCCGGTTTTTCCTATCTTAAGCGGCCTGTTCTTTAAATGTCACAGGCGATAGATAACCAAAGGCACTATGAGGACATTGTTAACGCGATGAGCTTAGACGAGAATCTCTTTAGAACCAGCTGTTAATGCCGATATAATTTATGTGGGTAATTACATCTCCACATTAGTCCCACCTACATCCAGCAGGTGATCGGTAATCTGAAAAATAATGAACCGGCCTGCATACCAGCTTTGTTCTAAAATAATCAGAGCCTATACGATTGTTGTGCAATACACACTAAAGTGAGATGCAAAATATCCCAGCCTGGGGGCTGCTTAATTTTAAGTATGGTGTGATAAATTTATGGATTTTACGATGAACAAAATAATATGTACTCTCCTCATGACAATAGTGTCGCTGTTGTTTGTTATTCCTGCTCATACTGCGATTTATAAGTGGACTGATAGTGAAGGAAATATTCATTTTGGAGGCCAGGCTCCTGCTAGTGGAAATGCAAAAACCATTGATGTCATTGTGACGCCACCATCAGCAGTACCGAATCCAGCATCAACAAACAAAACCCCGGGTGCTTCTTCAGACAGCAAATCTAAATCAGCTAGCAAAGGCCGGAAAAATAAAAGAGTTGTCATGTATGGCACTGCATGGTGCCCCTATTGTAAAAAGGCAAGAAACTATTTTAGGGGAAAAGGTATTCGATTTGTTGAATATGATGTTGAAAAACTTCCAAATCGAATGCGCGAGTTTAAGAAGCTGGGTGGAACAGGGTATCCGTTGATATTGATTGGTAAAAATCAACAGATGCATGGGTTTAGTGTCTCAGGCTTTGATAGGCGATATAATCGCCAGATGAAATAGTTAGATTTCGGTCAGCGCCAAATTAATTAGTCTGACTCCGGTTTTTATCTGTTCTTGATCAGGCGTGCGCAGTTTAAGCCGCTTCTGACGGCGCCTTCGAGTACGGATGGGAATCCCGTGGCAGTATAGTCTCCGGCCAGCCAGCATCCCTTGACTGGCGTGGTATGTTCAGGCCGCAAGGCGTTAATGCCGGCCTGGCATAGCAGGGTGGCGCGCTTTTCTCTGATAACATGGCCTTCCTGCGGTGCTGGCCAATGAGGATAGAGTGAGGCGATCTCATTGGCTACGTGTTCAATTAACTCATCATTATCCAGATTCATATGTGGTCCGACACTGCTGATTACAACTGCCATCAGCCCTGGGTTGCCGGTTATACGGCGATCAAAGATCCATTGAGCTGTTGTATCTAAGAGGCCGATCATGGGACTTTCAAGCTGAATATCGGGCCGGTAACGTAGATAGACCGTACAAATGGGAGCATGTTTAAACTGTGCGAGCTTGGCAGCGATTGACGCCAATGCTGGATGGGGTGCCAGCAGGCGCTGGCATGCGCTGTCTGATGTGGCCAGAACGATGTGATTTGTCATAATTGATTCACCACTCGCCAGTTTTATTCCTGTCACTCTGTCTTTTTCTATTTGTAATTCAGTGACACGATGATTGATCCTTATTTCACCCCCATTTTGGTTGATGTAAGTGTGGGCTGGCTCGGGCAGTAGTGTGCCCAGGTCGGTACGCGGGATGAGTAAATCTGAATCATGCCGATGATGAGAAAAAACCTCTTGTAAGACCTGCTTAAATACAATCGAGGAAGCCATGTCGATTGGCGTGTTCAGCATGGATAGGCACAGTGGTTCCCATAGTTTTTTAATAATCTGCTCAGATTGCCCGGTGCGCTTCAATAGCTCTGAGAGTGGCTTGTCGTTTTCAACGGGAGGCATTAATGCTAATTGAATAGACATTCTTATTGCCTGCCAGCGTTCCTTTACCGATAAGCCAATCGCGCTGGTTAACGCCCAGAGAAGATGAATAGGAGCAGGCAGGTTTGGTGTCTTGAGACAAAAATTTGTATTGACTGGGGATTTCATTATCAGCTCAAGTGCCTGGCGCTGAAAGACATCCTCTTCCTTGATTCCCAAGGTATTCAACAAGTAGAGCATGTCCCGATAGGCGCCGATCATGAGGTGTTGACCATTATCGACTTGGACATCAAGAATTGACACACTACGGGCGCGGCCACCAAGTTGCTTGGCAGATTCCAATAATAAAACCGGAATATGATGGCAGCACAGTTCAACCGCCGCCGCGAGCCCCGCCCATCCGCCGCCTACTACTATTACGCGGCTCATGCGTGGGCGACGGGTTTACAACGCTGTTTTTCTTGTCGGTTGGTCTTCCAGGCTAACCAAAATTTTTGAATTGGCGTCAGACTGATACGTTTTTCAAGGACATTAAAGTTATCACTGGATATTTTATCCAGGATACGGCGGTAAATTGCGGCCATGATCAATCCACCGCGTTGGGTGTAACGGTCTGCCATAGGCAGGGCAGCGTAGGCTTTTTGATAATAGTCTTGAGCCCTTTTGGCCTGATATTCAAATAGCGCTCTGGCCTTGTTGCTGGTGTGGTTTTCTCTTAACTCATCAATGGAGACATCAAATTTTTCAAGTTCATCCAACGGCAGGTAAAGCCGCCCCAGACGGCAATCTTCACGGACATCACGCAATATGTTAGTCAGCTGAAATGCCATGCCTAGATGATGTGCATACTTCAGTGTTTGTCTGTCCTGGTAACCAAATATTTCCGCAGACATAATGCCGACTATGCTGGCGACTCTGTGGCAGTAGAGGGTTAGATCCTTGAAGGTTTCATAACTGGAATAATCAAGATCCATTTCCATGCCATCAATAATTTCAAGGAAGTGCTCCTGGGGTAGGTTGAACTCATGGATAGCAGGCGCCAGCGCCTTGCTGACGGGATGCTGGGGCTTACCATCAAAAAGATGGGCGATTTCTGCGCGCCACCAGGCGAGTTTAGTGCGTGCCACAGCATCTTCATGGGTTTCATCTACAATATCGTCTACTGCACGGCAGAATGCATAAAGGGCTGTGATCGCGCGGCGTCTTTCGGGCGCAAGAAACAAAAAGCTGTAATAAAAGCTGGAGCCGCTTTTAGCTGCTTTACCCTGGCAATATTCTTCAGGAGTCATAGTGACAAGATACAAGAGGAAAGGGGAAAGATACAAGGGGAAAGATATGCAGCATTCAATCTGATTTTCTCAGTGATTGCCAAGCCATCCGTAGCCAGTCAAGTTTAGCAAGGCGGGGGCGGGCGTAAGGGTCTGTATTGCGCATAAGTTTCTCTACAATACAGGTGGCGCCGGCGATGGTCATGCGCAACTCAAAACCGATACGCCCTGGTAATACTCGCCCTAGTGGCATGCCTTTTTGTAACATATCCATGATTCGCACGAGCTGATGGTCGATGAGTTGTTTCATGGTTTCTTTATTACCCTGATCCAGAATATCCTGTTCACTTATCTCATAATGACTCATCTCATCCTGGGGTAGGTAGATGCGGTTGCTTTCCCTCAAATCCTGCTGAATATCCTGGAGAAAGTTGATTAGTTGCAAGGCCGTGCAGATCTCATCGGAGTATTTCAGGTTTTGTTCAGTCGCCTTATCATAAAGATGCAATAGTAGGTGCCCCACGGGATTGGCTGAGTAGCGACAGTAGTCCAGGATCTCTGGAAATTCACTGTAGCGTTGTTTGTTTACGTCCATGCTAAAGGCCGTTAGCAGATCAAGAAATAATGTCAGTGGTAAGTCATGTTTGGTGATTACATCATCCAGGGCAATGAATATAGGGTTTTCGCCACCATGGTCAGTATCAAGCCTCAGTAGCCTGTCCCGGTAGTCATCGAGTTTTTGTAAACGGGTAACAGGATCCAGGTTGCCTTCATCGGCGAAGTCATCGGCGGTTCTTGCAAAGGCGTATATGACAGCGATGGGATAACGGAATTTTCCAGGTACGAAACGGGAGGCAACCGGAAAATTTTCGTAATGACTTCGTGCGATCTGGAGGCATTCGTTATAGGCATTACACAGGCGAGCGTGACCACCATGATTAGTGAGTGTGCCATTCTTCACGCCTTATTCCTCAACCTTACCCTCTGTGATTTTCCTGACACTTTTGTCCAGAGGGTCAAGCTGCTCCAGTGGCTTGGTCGCCTTGATACCCATTTCTGTAAATTTTCTTGCGCCACTTAATACCTGGCGTTCAAAAGAGCCTACAGCCTTATTATAGTTATCGACACTGCTACTCAGATGGGAGCCCAATTTAACAAGATGATTAGTGAAAGTGGCAATGCGCTTATAGAGATCTTCACCAAGATCACGGATTTTTTCAGCATTCTTGGTAATAGACTGTTGATTCCAGCCAAACGCAATGGCACGCAGCAGAGCGACCAGGCTTGTCGGCGTAGCTAGGATAACTTTTTTGCTTAAAGCCTCTTCGAGAAGGCCGGGGTTCTGCTCCAGGGCAGCGCTCAGAAAATGCTCGCCGGGGATAAACAGCACAACAAAGTCGGGACTGTTCTTGAATTGCTTCCAGTAGGCCTTGCCAGCCAGCTCAAGGACCCTTTCTCGCACTTTGCGGCTGTGATGTTCCAGGGCCTGCTGGCGTGTTGCATCGTCTTTTGCCTCAATAGCATTGAGGTAGGCATCAAGCGGTGTTTTGACATCGATAACTATTTCGCGCCCCCCCGGCATGCGTACGATCATATCCGGCCGGATAGCGCCTTCTTCGGTGTGGGTATGTTCCTGCTCGTAGAAATCACAATGCTCGACCATGCCCGCTAGTTCCACCAGACGCTTCAGGGTTAACTCACCCCATTGTCCGCGGACCTCCGGGCGGCGCAGGGCCTGCACCAAATTGCGTGTTTCGCCATGGAGTAATTGCTGGGTCTGCGTGATGGTTTCCAGGTGCTTGGTGATCGAGCCGAAGCTTTCCTTACGCTCATTTTCGATAATGCGGATCTGCTGCTGGGTTTTATCCAGCAATTCCTTGATCGGCCCAACAAGATGCTCTATGGATTTTTCCTTCTTGGACAGGTCATGCTGCGCCTGGATATTGAACTGTTGCAACTTTTCCTTGGCCAGTTTGAGGAATTCCTCATTATTGCTTTTCAATGCCTCACTGGACAAGGCGCCAAAGGTCTGGGCAAGTTGATCACGGGCCTGTTCCAGTATGGCCAGCTTCTCATCGGCCGCGTTTTTTTCCATTTCCAGGCGGGTCTTCAGCGCTGTATTTTCCTCGTTGAGACGGGCGATCCTGGTCTGGGCGCGCAGGTGTGCAAGCAATCCCCCCAGTACGGCGGCAACCAGAGCAACGATGAGTAGCGTGATCATTTCCGAATTCATACTTCAGCTCGCAATCCAGTTCAGGATATCCAGGGGCCTCTCGATCATACCATCAGCCTGCCATGACTCGGGTGCGTCGTCTTCACCTAAATAGCCGAACAGCGCAACCAGCGTCTTCATGCCAGCACTATTGCCGGCCTCGATATCCCTGTGGGCATCACCGACATAGAGGCATTGCTTACTTTGCAGGCCGATTTTATTGCAGGCATAGAGCAGGGGTTCGGGATGAGGTTTACTGTTGGCGGTGCTGTCACCGCTGACGATGCAGGCAGCGCGCTCACTGAGCCCCAGGCTTGCGGCCAGCGGGTCAGTGAGCCAGGCAGGTTTGTTGGTAACCACGCCCCACTTGATGGCTCTTTCTTCCAGTACTTGCAGTACTGCGGCCATGCCGGGGAATAGCTGCGTCTTGTAGGTCAGATGCGCGTTATAGATCTCCAGCAGACGTTGACGCAGGTATTCGTAGGACACATGGCCGGGTTCGATATTGAAACCAAGACGGAGCAAGCCTCTCGAGCCATGGGAAACAACCGGTCGGATCTCCTGATAGGGGAGTGGTGCGAACTGTTGTTCTTTACGCAAGGTATTCAGGGCATAAGCCAGATCAGGTGCTGTGTCAGCCAGCGTGCCGTCCAGGTCAAAGAGAATACCTTTTATATTTTGAAAGCTTTTGGAATTCAAAAAATTGAAACCGACTAGACGTTATTGTTAACTGCGTGAACCATATAATTCACCGAAACATCATCACCCAGATGGTATTTTTTAGTCAATGGGTTATACGTCACGCCGGACATTTTCTGCATGGATAAGCTGCATTGTCGCATCCAGGCGTCAAGCTCGGCAGGTTGTATAAAGCGGGCATAGTCATGGGTGCCTTTGGGTAGCATTTGCAACAGATATTCTGCGCCAAGAACTGCGTAAACATATGATTTAGGATTGCGATTGAGCGTGGAGAAAAAGACATGTCCGTTTGGCTTGACGAGGCGAGCACAGGAGGTGATGACGGATGCCGGGTCGGGCACATGTTCAAGGAGTTCCATGCAGGTGACGACATCAAATTGCTGTGGGTGTTGTGTCGCCATTTCTTCCGCGGTAGTTTGCCGATAATCTATTTTGTGACCTGACTCCAGCAGATGCAACCTGGCAACATTTAATGTCGCCTCGGCCATATCGATGGCAGTAAGCTGCGCGCCACGTGAGGCCATGCCTTCGGCTAGTATGCCACCGCCGCAGCCGACATCCAGCACCTGTTTGTCTTTCAGGCTTGCACAGGTATCAATAAAATCCAGGCGTAGTGGATTGATATCATGGAGTGGTTTGAACTCACCGTCCGGATCCCACCATCGAGCGGCAGCCGCATCAAATTTTGCGACTTCGCGAGGATCTATATTTGTACTTGTGTTGTTCATCTTACGTTTATGATTTTTTCATCACTTGCGGCAATTTTATCGCGCCATTGGCGCGTTTTTTCAAGAACATTCTGCTCGTCAATCGTTGTCAACCTGCGTTCTTTGAGGAGATGCCGTCCGGCGACCCATACATCACTGACCTGATGACGGCTGGTCGCATAGACCAACTGAGAAATAGGATGATACACTGGTTCGGATTCAATCTCACCCAGATGAATTGCGACTACATCGGCTGCTTTGCCTTTGACCAGCGAACCAGTGACGTTATCAAGACCCAGAGCGCGGGCGCCGTTAAGCGTTGCCATGCGCAAGGCGGTTGCCGCCGGGATTGCACTGGCGTCATTGGCAACTGCCTTGCCCAGCAGGGCAGCGCTACGCATTTCACCCATCATGTCCAGATCATTATTACTGGCGGCGCCATCCGTGCCCAGGGCGACATTGACCCCTGCCTGCAGGAACTTATCAACCGGGCAGAAGCCGCTGGCCAGCTTGAGATTGGATTCTGGACAGTGAATGACATGAATGCCGGTATCAGCGGCGCGCTGGATTTCATGCTCCTCCAGGTGGGTCATGTGGACGGCCAATAAACGTGATGAGAGCAGCCCCAGCTTATCGAGGCGTTTCATCGGGCGCTGCTGGTAGTGTTCCAGACTACCCTTGATTTCATCGTCCGTTTCATGAAGGTGAATATGAATAGGGATGTCAATTTCTTCGGCGTAGGTTTGAATCTTCCGTAGTGGTTCATCCGAAACGGTATAGGGGGCATGCGGGGCAAAGACAGTGCTAATCATGGGATTGTTACGATAACGATCTTGTAAAGCCAACCCCTTGTTGAGGTACTCATCGGGATTGGCAGCCCAGGCGGTCGGAAAATCAATCATGATCAAACCGATGGCGGCCCGAATACCGGAGAGGGTAGCTGCCCGTGCTGCCTCGTCCGGAAAAAAATACATATCACTGAAACAGGTCGTCCCGCCACGCAACATTTCTGCGATAGCCAATTGGGTGCCGTCAAAAACAAATTCATTATTGACCCAGGTGCTTTCAGCTGGCCAGATATGCTCGTTGAGCCATACCATTAATGGCAGATCATCTGCCAGCCCCCTGAACAGGGTCATAGCGGCATGGGTATGGGCGTTGATCAGCCCGGGGATAAGGGCGTGTTCATTGAGTGTCAGGACATGCTGACTGGTATATTTTTGCTGAGCATCACGAGTGGGTAGAAGGTCGAGAATAAGACCTTCATGGATTACCAGGCTATGATTTTCAAGTGCCGCGCCATCGGGCTCAACGGGTACTATCCAACGGGCGTGTATTATTGTAGCGGTAGATTGCATTCACGATAGGATTATTGTTAATCGATAATCCCTAGTATAGTCGACTACCGTGCAACAGTGGAAATCTTCGATTGAGACTTAATGCGTTGATGAACGCTCGATGATATAGATTTCAACGCGACGGTTGCGATGTTGGCCCTCACGGGTCCAGTGTTCATCAATAGGAAAATTTTCGCCTAGAGCGGATACCTGGAACAGGGCATCTTCGACACCCTGACTGGCCAGGTAGTCCCTGACCGCTATGGCACGTGTGTTTGACAGTTTGTAATTGGAGGCGCTGCTAGCCCCTGAATCTGTGTGTCCTTCAATCAGAATACGATAAACCTCATGTTTCTCTAGAATATACCGTGTGGCAGCATTGAGCGTTCTTTTGGCCTGATCATTCAGGGTTGATTTTGCATAGTCAAAAAAGACCGGCTCGAGGGTTATAAATCCAATTTCTCCACTGCGGAGCGAGAAGTTACCTACACCTCCTGGTGAAGTAGATGGACTATTCTCCTGAGTAACGCCCAGTTGAGAAAAAAGCGTCATAAATATCAAGATACTGACGTGTATCAGCAAAGCAGGCTTGTTTGGTATCGAGTGCTTCATAAACAGAATATCGGCCATACAGCGGCGCGCTTGACTTAAAACTGCTACACTCAAGTTGATATTAGTGCTTATTTTAGATCGGGTGTTTCTTTATATATTAGATGAATAAATATATATAAATACATGAATAATAATGAAATAAAATATGATCAGGTGCGACCTGTCAAGTGGCGTGATGATGCGCTTTTTTTGATTGATCAGCGGTTGCTGCCCCGGGTACACGAGGAGATTGTCTGCCATGATGTCGCTGCGGTGGCCCATGCCATCCGGGAGATGGTGGTGCGCGGCGCGCCGGCCATCGGGATTACAGCTGCCTATGGTGTCGTACTGGCCGCTCGGTCTCGATATCAGGAAGCCCCTGATACCTGGAAGCAGGATATCGAAGCAGATCTGGAATTGCTGGCGAACACCCGTCCAACAGCGGTTAACCTGTTTTGGGCCATTGACCAGATGCGCAAATTGGTTCAGTCAGTCAGCACCGATCCAGTCAAAACATTATTACAAAAGGCACAGGCCATACACCAGGCGGATATCAAGGCGAATCATGCCATGGGAAAACTGGGGGCAGCCCTGATTGAGCAACCCTGTGCAGTTTTGACCCACTGCAATGCTGGTGCGCTGGCAACTGGTGGTTATGGTACCGCGCTAGGAGTGATACGTGCTGCATATGCCGGGAAGCGCATTCATCAGGTGTATGCCGATGAGACTCGTCCCTGGTTGCAGGGAGCGCGGCTGACGGCCTGGGAGCTGTTACAGGATGGTATCCCGGTAACCTTAGTGGTCGAGGGCGCAGCTGCTCACTTGATGAAGCAGGGGGAAGTGGGCTGGGTCATCGTGGGGTCCGACCGGATTGCCGCCAATGGTGATGTGGCGAATAAGATTGGTACCTATAACCTGGCCGTGACCGCCCGTTATCATGGGGTCAAGGTGATGGTGGTGGCGCCTACCACTACCATTGATATGAATATGGCGGAGGGCGCTGAGATCCCGATAGAAACCCGGGATCAATCCGAGTTATTGGATCTTCAGGGACAACGGATTGCAGCCAAAGGCGCAGATGCCTGGAACCCGGTGTTTGATGTCACCCCGGCGGGGTTGGTGGATGCTATAGTGACCGAGAAGGGCGTAGTCAGATCTCCTGATGCGGAAAAAATGGCGCAGTTGATGGCAGGTTCATAGCACCGCAGCACTAGTTAACGTCCGAGGCGCAACGAAACCCTACGTCCTCGCCGGCCATGGTCGGTTCAGCGAACTGGCGGGTGGCGCCGCGAAAGAAGTAGCTAAGGGCATAGTGGCCGATGCCACCACCACCACCGCGGATGATTTTCATTTTCTCACCGAAATTCTCGCTTTGATAGGTGGAATCAGGGTAGGGGTGATACCAGTTATCCACCCATTCCCAGACATTGCCAGCCATGTCGTAGGCGCCATAGGGAGATTTGTTCTGGGGATAAGAGCCGGTGGGTGCGATACCGTCCTCCCAATCATGATCGTCGCCGGTGTTGGTAATTGCTGTATCCCAGTTATTACCCCAGGGATACTCCAGCCCGTTCGGCCCGCGCGCGGCCTTCTCCCATTCCCTTTCTGTCGGGAGACGTTTATTTTGCCAGCGGCAGTATGAGTAGGCGTAATACCAGGAAATACCGGTCACTGGAAACGGGTCGTGCAAGTATTGTTTCCCCTTCATCGCTTCTATCAGCGCCTGCCGTGACATGGTTGTGGTATCTCTATCAAGTTTGAAATCGTCGGCGGCGATGCCGCGCAAGCGCACCATATCCATGGTATCGGCTTCTTTCATCGTCAGGCCATAGCCGTTTTGCCCCCATTCAAAGGGCAGCGCCCGGTCAGTATCAAGAATGAATGTTTTGAACTGTTTGTTGCTGACCTCGTATGCGTCGATTTTGAATACCGGTAAGAAAGCCTTTTGCTGTGGGTGCTCATCGAGATAGATCGGGGTTGTAAAACCATAACGTTTCTGGAGTCCTTCCGTATCGACTTTGTTGCTGCCAAGGATAAATTCACCCGCTGGAACCAGCACCATGGGCATGTCCAGCTGATAGCCGATGGCGTCTGCCTGCGGGGTGGGCGTTGCTGACGCTGATGATGTATTTTGCTGCGCAGAATTTATCGGAGAGGGTTGATCAGTATCAGCGTTTTTACTGCACGCGTATAGCGTAGAAATTAACGTTAAGAGAATCAGAAGTACGCGCATGGTCTTGAAGATGTTGATCCTGGGTTACTGGTCTTTAGCGCAACGGAACCCGAAGGTATCGTTTTTAGTGCGCTTGGCGAAGAAGGCGCGATTATACAGCGGGGCGGATAAGCCGCATTTATAAAACGAGCAGTCAAACCAGGAGCCGCCCTTCAGTGTTTTATAGCGCTCGCCATAATTTTCCGATTCGGTGGTATTGCCGGGATAGGCTGCATACCATGACGCGGTCCACTCCCAGACATTACCGGTCATGTCATAAAGTCCATATGGGCTGATACCTTCGGCAAAGGTGCCGACAGGTGTTGTGTCGCCGTCGTGACCGATAGCTTGCCAGCGCACGGGAGTATTAGCCTTTTTGACATCAAATTCATTACCCCAGGGAAAGATCTGGCCTTCCAATCCGCGAGCTGCCTTTTCCCATTCTTTGTCAGTAGGCAGCCGCTTCCCCGTCCACTCACAGTATGCATTGGCATCTTTCCAGGAAATAAAGGTGGCGGGGTGATCGGCCTTACCCGGTGGAAAAGTTCGATTACGGAAATGAGATGGAGAACGGCGCCCCGTTTCATCGATGAATTTCTTGTACTGCAGGTTGGTGACTTCATAAATGTCGATGGTGTAGGCTGGCAGATCGACGGTGTGCCGGGGGCCTTCATCGGGCAGTCTTTCATCGGTTCCCCGGATAAAAGGACCGGCGGGTATCAGAACCATCTTGTTGGGGGCATCGCCGAGGCGGGATTTCTCTGAATATTGCGGGTAACGCATACCTGCATCTGAAGCAATGGGTTTATCAGGGACGAAGGCAGCCAATTCTGATTCCGCCAGTGATGGCGTTTGTTTTTTCTCCGTGCTAAAGCCTCGGGCAAGGATTTCCTCGCCATGGCACTGTAGGCAGTTATTGCCGGATTTCTTCATTAATTTATTAAAATCAATGCCACTGGCATGACATTGCTTACATTTTTCCACCCCATGGATATGATCTGCAGGCTTGTTTGTGTTTTCCCCCGCTGTGATCGCCGGGGCCGAAATAATCAGGCAAACAGCCATGCTGATCATTAGGGCTTCAACTATCAGGCGTCGCCTGAGATTGGTAGAGGTAAACAAGGGAAACATCAAACTTGCCGGGTTGTACGTAAGATTCGGGTTAATCGCGCATTGATGACTGGTCTATTATCATTATAGTCCGTTAAACTACACATATTCTAATGGCCAACTATGCGTGAGTCTAATTTTATTCAGAAATCACGCCACTGGGGTCATCGTATACTAGAGAGTGTCGGGAGGATGGCCTGACAGCTGGCTGTGACATTGCAGGAGACTATTTCGTTTACATGAGTATCATACGCAGGTTTTTGCAAATTTCCTGGGCGATAGGCATTCATCTTATCTGGTGGGGTCTGGTCCGCATTCATTTTCTGAAACCATCGATCAGTCCGGCGCAGCGCCTGTCTCATATGCTTGAACGCCTGGGTACAACGTTTGTCAAACTGGGGCAGGGACTGAGCATACGCCAGGATTTTCTACCCGATGACTACGTGAAGGCATTGCTGAGCCTGCAGGATCATGTACAGCCTTTTCCCGCTGAAATCGCCCGCCGGGAAATCGAAAAAGCGCTGGGTGATACCATTGAGAACCTGTTTTCAGAGTTTGACAACGACCCCATCGCTGCGGCCTCCATTGCTCAGGTTCACAAGGCAAGATTACAGGACGGGCAAAGAGTCATTGTAAAGGTCAGGCGGCCAGGACTGAAAGAACAGGTTGCGCTGGATATACGCTTGCTCAAGTCGGTATTGCGGATCTTGCTGGCGTTGGCGCCGAAACTGCAACACTATTCTTTACTGGAGATAGTGCGTGAAAACTATACCAGCCTGATGAAAGAAATGGATTTTCGCCAGGAAATGCACAATATCCATCGCTTTCAGGAGGCATTCCGGGACTCGACCACCATCCATATTCCTGGTGCCATTGACGCGCTTTGTGCTGAGTCGGTGATGGTCCAGGAACTGAGCGGGGGGCGTCTGGTCAATGATCCCACAGTGCAGGAAGACGGCAACCGGCTCGCGGCGAATTTTTCTGACGCCTATCTCAAACAATTTTTTGTGATGGGATGTATTCATGCTGATCCTCATCCGGGGAATCTGTTTATCATGGATGATGGGCGGATCTGTTTTCATGACTTCGGCATGGTGGGATTCATCGATATCACCACGCGGCGCAAGCTGGCTGGATTTTTTCTATCCCTTATTAATCAGGACAGTGAATGGTTGCTTGATACTTATCTTGATTTGGGATTTCTGGGTGGCGAGGTCGATCGCCAGCAGGTGCAGCGGGGCCTGGAGGAACTCATCCAGGAGTATGCCATACTGCCATTAAAAGAATGGTCAATGGCAACGGCGATGCTGAACGCGGTGCGCATGGGCTGGGGACTTCAGCTTCGCCTGCCATATCACCTGCTGCTGATCATGCGCGCCCTGTTGGTAATGGAATCCACTTTGCGCAGCCTGGATCCCGAATTTAATCTGATGGCCTACTGGCAGGATAAGGGTTCGACTCTGCTGACCACCGCGCTTAAGGAGCGGGAGGGCGGGCCTTCCACTGCCCGACTTAAATATGAAGCGGCCGTTATTGCG
>QIGV01000116.1 GCA_003230085.1 Gammaproteobacteria bacterium | reverse complement strand
CCCCCGGTCAGGGTCCCTGACAGCGGTCCCGCCACCAGCAGCTCCTGCTGTGGTTAGATCAAATCTGCCAGTAGAGGAGCGTATAGCCCGTCTTGAACGGATGGTGGAAAGCAGGGCGCTGGTAGAAATCCTGATGCGGCTGGAGGAACTGCAGAACAGTGTTCAGGAGATCCGTGGTGAGAATGAGTTTCAAACCCATCAAGTCGAGGGGATTAAACAGCGCCAGCGTGAGCTCTACCTTGATACTGACCGCAGACTGCGGGAGATTGAAGTGGCAGTCAGTGCCCAGGGCCAACAACCCCCCGAGGTTGCAGGGAAGAAAAATCCAGGCAACAATGCACCCGTTGCGGCTGCTATCGTTGGAGGAGGTGAGAGCAAGGTAGGTGGTACAACTCCCCCTTCTGCCGTATTGAGTGATTCCCTGGAAGAGACGGCGGCTTATAAGAAGGCGTTCAATGTATTGAAGGATGGGCGCTATGAGGCGGCCACTGATGAATTCCAGAAATTCCTTGTCCGCTACCCGACGGGGCAATATTCAGACAACGCCCAGTATTGGCTCGCCGAAGCGAACTATGTGCTACGCCGCTTTCCGGTTGCTATAGAAGAGTTCCACAAGGTTCTGGTGACCTTTCCAGATAGTGCCAAAATTCCTGATGCTATGCTCAAGACAGGCTACAGCTATTATGAGCTGAAAAACTGGGATGAAACGCGTAAGATACTCAACCGCCTGGTCAAGCGTTTCCCGGATACCACAGCAGCACAGCTGGCAAAAAACCGACTTCATCGCATGAAGCTTGAGGGTAGCTAGGTTCACAGCGTGAGGGGTGAAGCGTAAGGCGTGAGACAAACTATTTTTACGCTGGAGCCCTTTGCCGTCGCTGCATTTTCAGACTTTTCAAGACATGACACAACGAGTAGTGCATACCGATTTGCGAGTTAGTGAAATCTTTTTTTCACTGCAGGGGGAAGCTCGTTTTGCCGGTATCCCTACGGTTTTTATCCGCCTGACCGGTTGTCCTTTACGCTGCCAATATTGCGATACAAGCTACGCCTTTACAGGAGGCGAGATGATGTCGGTTACCGATATTCTGGCCATGGTAGCAAAGTATGGCTGCCACTATATAACCGTTACTGGCGGCGAACCTCTTGCCCAGAAGGAGTGTATTCCTTTGCTCCTGCAGTTATGTGATCAGGGCTACACCGTTTCACTGGAAACCAGCGGCGCCCTTGATATATCAAATGTAGACCCGCGTGTTTGCAAGGTAGTGGATATCAAAACACCGCAGTCAGGTGAGTCAGATAAAAATCTATTCAGCAATATTGAATATCTAACCGGGAATGATCAAGTCAAATTTGTAATCTGCGGCCGTGAGGATTACGACTGGGTGAAAGGTATTATCCAGCAGTATGCATTGCCGGCGCGTTGCGAAATACTGGTTCTAGTGGCTTACCAGCAGCTTGAACCAGGGCTTCTCGGTGACTGGATACTGAAAGACAATTTGCCAGTGCGCCTACAGCTTCAATTACACAAACAACTGTGGGGCGATGTGGCTGGCAAATGAGCAGACAGGCAAAAATAAAACGTGCCCTGGTACTGGTGTCTGGTGGCCTTGACTCAGCAACGGTATTGGCTTTTGCCAAAGAACAAGGTTACCAGTGTTACGCCCTGAGCTTTGACTATGGCCAGCGCCATCGTTATGAACTGCGGGCGGCTCATAAGGTGGCATGTTCCATCGGGGTAGCGGAACACCGGGTTATGAACATTGGTCTTGGCGACATCGGTGGTTCAGCGCTGACCGATACAAAAATTCCAGTCCCCGTCACCCCGACTGAAGGGATACCCGTCACATACGTGCCGGCCCGAAATACTGTATTTTTATCCTTGGCGCTGGCCTGGGCCGAAGTTCTGGATGCTCGGGATATTTTCATTGGAGTGAATGCCGTCGACTACTCTGGATATCCGGATTGCCGACCGGAATATATTGCCGCTTTTGAGGCGATGGCTACACTGGCGACCCGTTCCGGTGTGGAAGGCGATCCGGTCAGCATTCGAACTCCCCTGATAAACATGAGTAAAAAAGAAATTATCAGCTGGGGAGCTGAGTTAGGGGTGGATTATTCACTGACCATTTCCTGTTATGCGCCTGATGCGACGGGCAGGGCCTGTGGTGTCTGCGATTCATGCCAATTGCGGAGTTCTGGATTCAGGCAGGCCTGTATACCCGATCCTACTCAGTATCAGGAATAGGCTAAGTCTGGCAACCCGCGAAAAAATTTGTCAGCGTGTATTATTAAGGCTAGAATAGCGCGCTTATTTGGGCCGTTAGCTCAGTTGGTAGAGCACCGGACTTTTAATCCGATGGTCCCGCGTTCGAGTCGCGGACGGCCCACCATTCAAAATTGGTCCGTCATTTACAATGCACATGAGACCGGAAGTATATCTATTTTAACGCCATTTCCTATTGGTGAAGATACGCATGGGCAATTCAGGTTTCAATCTTCAGGTGTTTCACCAAAGGCCGATATTCCCAGTATGACGCGGCTTGAATTATGAGCGCAGTCTGGATACTCTAGCAATCCTTGGAAGCAGGCAATGTATAGAAAACAAGGGTATTATCTCGTAAGCTGTAATACTTAGCGAAATGTCATTCCGCCTAAAAATTATTCTCGGGATCCTTCTCATTCAGGCACTGATGCTGCTCGTTGTTATTTGGAGCAATTTTCATTTTCTGCGTACTTCGAATGAAATTGAATTGAATAAACATGCCTTTTCAACGGTCACGGTGACGGCGGCATTGATCAAGCGCCCTGTTTTGATATCTGATCTGGTTTCTTTGCATGATCTAATGAATGAAATCCTTGTCCAGTCAGGGGCCGATTACATTAGAATCAAAGACTCATCCAGAGTGGTCGCGGAAATCGGAAACTCCTCTTCCCTGGCCCGCCGCTTTGAAGAAGATTTTCTAGTCGAAGATGTCAGTGACGGTGTATTTGATATTGCAGCAGAGATTATGCAAGAAGGCATTGTATTTGGCGTCGTAGAAATGGGGTTTTCCACTGACCCAATAGAAAAAGTGATGATAGCCGCGCGCAGGCAAACCGTCACCATATCCGTAGTCGGAATAGTAATCGGTTTACTGGTTGCCCTGATGCTGGGTAATTATTTGGCTCGCCAACTGAAAATATTAAGAGATGCCTCGCGTAGAATTGCATCCGGTGATGTGGGTTACCAGTTGTCTGTTATTGGCGAGGGTGAGCTGGCTCAGACCGCAAGATCATTCAATACCATGTCGCGCCGATTGGCTGTGCTGTATTCCGAAAAACAAGCTGCATTTAACGAGGCAAAGAAAAAAGCAGCTGAATTGCGTGAAAGCAAACGGCGCGTACAGGCTGTTGTTAATAATGCCCTGGATGGCATCATTACAATCGATGAAGAAGGGATTGTTGAGTCGTTTAATCCGGCGGCCGAGAAAATGTTTGCCTATGAGGCAAAAGAAGTCATCGGAAATAATGTCAAGATGTTGATGCCGGAGCCCTACCATACTGAGCATGATGATTATATCAGGATCTATCGTCAGACAGGCGAGGAAAAAATTATCGGCAAAGGTCGTGAGGTTCTAGGTCAGCGCAAGGATGGCACAACATTCAACCTGGAACTGGATGTTAGCGAGGTAAAAATTGAAGGCTCCGGACTGTTTATCGGGATTGTTCGTGATATTACCGAACGAAAATGTGCCGAGCGGGAGCTTAAGGAGGCGCGGGATGCCGTGCTGGAATCGTCGCGAAATAAATTCGAATTTATTGCCAATGTTGGTCATGAGATTCGGGCGCCGCTCGATAAAGTGTTGGGCATGAGCCATATTCTTCTTGATTCAGGATTGGATAATGAACAGCAAAAAAATGTTTCCAAGATACAGGACGCAGGAAAATCGCTACTGACAATTATTAATGACGTGCTGGATTTTTCCAAGATTGAATCCGGAAAAATGAATTTAGAGGATATCAATTTTGATCTTCAACGCACGATCTATTTTGTTAGCCAAATGCTGCGTAAGGCGGCAGCCAGGAAAAATCTGAATCTTGTATACCTGCTGCCTTGTGATTTGCCTATGTCGCTGCAAGGTGACCCGGCGCGCCTGCGCCAGGTATTGGTCAACTTGGTCGACAACGCCATAAAATTCACTAGTCGGGGTGAGGTCGTTATACGGGTTGCCCAGGTTGATGAAACCGGAGATGAGATCAAGCTGCGTTTTACCATTCAGGATACGGGTGTTGGGCTTTCAAAGGTCAATCAACAACGTATATTTGAATCATTTATGCAGGTGGGTGGTTCATTGACGCAGCGTTATGGTGGTACCGGCCTGGGCCTGGCAATTTCCAAGAAGCTGGTGGAGATGATGGGTGGAGATATCGGTGTCGATAGCCGTAAGGGTGCGGGTAGTGAATTCTGGTTTACAGCGCTTTTTAGCAAACGTACCGAACTTCCCGGACGTCGTGAAGCAAACTATAGTGAGTTGAAAGATGTACGGGTGTTGATTGTCGACGATAGCGAGATTGCCCGAGAGACGATGCAAAACCTTCTGGAAACGGTCGGTATGTTGACCCTGTCAGTTGTTGATGGTTCTCATGCTCTGGAGCAGCTATGTACTTGTGCAGCAGCCGATGAAGCTTATGATGTCGTGATCTTTAACCGGATCTTACCGGGGATGACAGGCCTTCAACTGGCGCGCACCATTAACAGTGATGAACGGTTATCTGGCGTGCAGATGATTATGTTAACCAGCACTGGCTATCGTGGCGATAGTGAGGAGGTGCGCCGCGTAGGGATTAGCGGTTATTTAACCACCCCTGTGCATGAATCCCAGCTATTGGAATGTGTGTCGGCCGTGGTCCAGCTTGAAAAGGGAACAGATCTATTGATAACCCGCCACAATCTTGCTGCCGGTAAGACGCGCATCCAGAACAATATCCTGCTTTTTGAGCCGGATATGGCAGATCAGAAAATGATATCTGGTTTGCTACAGACGCTGGACTATAGTGTGTGTGTAGCGAGCAGCAAGGTTCAGGCTATTAAAGTCGTACAGAAAAAATATTTCGAACATATTTTAATCAATAGTAATATCAGCCATTCCGATATTGATAATCTGATTTCCAGCATCCGCGCCAGTGAAGAGTCGAATCAACGCACGCAAATTATCGCATTGGTTCCATCATTGAGTACTGCCGATGATCTCAAGAATTGTGTGGGTATGGGATTCGACGATACAGTGGTAAAACCCGTTGATCAGAATGTGCTCATGGAAAAGCTTAGCACTGCTTCAGATGATACCCACCTACCTGCCCACGGCAACCCACAGATTTCGCCGGGTTAATGGTCTTCTTCCAGGCGTAGCTGCTCCTGCATGACTTTCAAGCGCGCATTGATTTGCGCCAGGCGGATGGAGTCTTTTTCCGCCAGGCCTTTCAGGGCAATTTTTATTTGACTGATGGCGATTGCGGTTTGACCTATCAGAAAATAATATTCTGCCAGCGCCTGGTGGGCAGATACTGTATTACCTGAGTTGCTCTCAGCTTGCGCTTTAAGGCTGTAAAAAAGCAGTGTGCCCTGTTTTTTCTCTCTGATATAGTCCCGCAGCACGATACTTGCTGTTTCAGGATGTCCGGTCTGAATTAATGCATTGGTGTACAGCATGGTGAGTGGCTGGTTATAGGGGTAGAGATTCAGGTTGTTTCTGAAAATGGCTAACGATTCGCCTGGATGACCGGCAGCCATTTTGATTTTTGCCAGTAAAATCTGGTACGCGATCTTATCTGGATTTTTTTTAATCAAGAGTTCGGTGTGCTTGAGGGCCGCTGCGTAGTCGCCACCTTCAAGCAATGCCAGCGCATAGCCATAGCGTGTAGCAGCGCTGTTTTTGGTGCTGCTTTCCTTTAGTTTGGCCGCAAAATAGGCCTCGCTACGTTGCGGGTTGTCCTGAGTGATCACGCGTAGTCTGGCCTTGATCAAGGAATAGTTCAGGCTTTCAGTATAATTATCCTGAGGGTATTGTTCGGCACGGTTCAGGGTGTCAGCAATACGGGAAGTGGTCACCGGGTGAGTGCGCAGGAATTCAAACTGCGGATTTTCAGACCCCATACTGGCGCGCCTCATGCGATCAAAAAATAACGGCATGCGGCGGGGATCAAATTTGGCATCCGCTAGAATCTGGACGCCTATCCGGTCTGCCTCTTTTTCATTGCTGCGGGTGAAATTGATCTGGCGCTGAATATTGCCTGCCGTTGTGGCGGCTAGCGCTGCTGTACCCAATTGTGCATTCTGTGAGCCCAAAATGAGTGCTGCTATCAATGCTGCAGTCATTGGGAGGCTTGTTTTTGAAGCTGCTTCAACTGCGCGTGCAATATGGCGCTGGGTGACATGGGCAATTTCGTGGGCAATGACCGAGGCCAATTCTGATTCTGACTGGGTGACCAGGATGAGTCCGGTGTGGAGTCCGATGTGACCACCGGGGCCCGCAAAGGCATTGATGACCGGAGAGTCAACGACAAAAAAGGTAAATTCCCTGTCGCTGAAAGCGCTATAGGATACCAGGCGATATCCCAGCGACTGTATGTAGTCCTCGATCTCCGGGTCGGAAATAATCTTGAGGGAGCTACGAATACTGCGCATAAACGCCTCACCTACACGGCGTTCTTCCTCTGTGGATAGATAGGCCTGCGCAGTCTCACCAATATCCGGCAGATCGACGGGTGCTGCCCAAGCCATGCTCAGCGATAGCCAGAGCGAAACAGCAATACCTGTTAAATAGCCTGTGAGTGATGTATGTGCGTATCTAGAAATCGTCTGTTTCCCGGGTCATTATAGACCTTTGGCCACCTTCTCCGGCATAAGTGGTACAGGCCTGGCGCGTTCCAGTACCGGCTTGAGATACTGCCCGGTATAGGAGTGCGTGCAGGCCGCTACCTCTTCCGGCGTGCCTGCCGCGATAACCTGGCCACCCTTGTCGCCACCCTCAGGGCCAAGATCGATGATCCAGTCAGCGGTTTTAATGACGTCCAGGTTATGTTCAATGATCACGATGGTATTGCCATGGTCACGCAACCGGTGCAGTACACTGAGCAGGTGCTTGATATCATGAAAATGAAGTCCTGTTGTCGGTTCATCCAATATATATAATGTGTGGCCAGTATCGCGTTTTGCAAGTTCCCGGGACAGTTTGATGCGTTGCGCTTCACCGCCAGAGAGTGTCGTGGCATTCTGGCCCAGCTTGATATAGGGCAGGCCGACATCCATCATGGTTACCAGTTTACGCAGAATGACAGGTACGGCAGAGAAAAAATCCCGCGCCTCTTCTACCGGCATTTCCAGGATTTCATGGATATTCATGCCCTTGTAAGTAATTTCCAGGGTTTCGCGATTATAGCGTTTACCTTTGCAGATATCACAAGGGACATAAATGTCTGGTAGAAAATGCATTTCCACCTTAATGACCCCGTCGCCCCGGCACGCCTCACAACGTCCGCCCTTGACGTTAAAACTGAAGCGGCCGGGCGTATAGCCCCGCATGCGAGCCTCAGGTGTGGTTGAAAACAGCTCCCGGATGGGTGTAAACAGACCGGTATAAGTGGCTGGATTTGAGCGTGGTGTGCGCCCGATTGGGCTCTGGTCGATATTGATGACCTTGTCAAAAAGCTGCATGCCCCGTATTTCCTCAAACGGAGCGGGCGTACCTCCCGCATCGTAGAGGGTGCGAGCGGCATGACGGTAAAGGGTGTCATTAATCAGTGTTGATTTACCTGAACCAGAGACCCCGGTAATGCAGGTCATCAGGCCAGCGGGGATATCCACATTGATATGCGCCAGATTATTACCTGTCGCATTGATGATGCTGCACATCTTGTCATGATCTACCGCGACTCGCCGGGCAGGGACGTCGATCATCATGGCCCCGGAAAGGTAACGACCAGTCAGGGAGTTCGGGTTATTTTTAATATCATCGGGGGTGCCCTGGGCAATGATTCGGCCACCGTGCACCCCCGCGCCAGGGCCAATATCCACGACATGATCGGCGCTGTTAATAGCTTCTTCATCATGCTCTACGACGATGACAGTATTGCCCAGGTCGCGCAGATAATTCAGGGTTTTCAAAAGACGAGCATTGTCGCGCTGGTGGAGACCAATGGAAGGCTCATCGAGAATGTACATGATGCCCACTAGACCTGCGCCAATCTGACTAGCCAGGCGTATACGCTGGGTCTCGCCGCCAGACAGCGTGTTGGCCGAACGGTCCAGGCTCAAGTAATCCAGCCCGACATTGACCAGAAATTCCAGGCGCTGATTGATTTCCTTGACGATCTTGTCTGCAATTTTGCCACGCTTGCCTGGCAGTTCCAGGGTCAGTAAAAAGTTCATGGCCTGACCGACTGGCATGGCGGTGATTTTCGGCAGGACCTGATCGGCAATATAGACATGGCGGGCCTCAACACACAAGCGAGTGCCCTGGCAGTCCGGGCAGGTTTTATGACTCAGATACTTGCCGAGTTCATCGCGTACGATGTTGGATTCGGTTTCGCGATAGCGGCGCTGCATATTAGGGATGATCCCTTCAAACGGGTGATGGCGTATTTTGTCGTCACCGCGTTCACTCTGGTAGTGAAATTCAATGCTTTCCTCACCGCTGCCATACAGGACAATATCGCGAATTGTTGCCGGCAGCTGGTTAAATGGGGTATCAATATCGAAGTCATAATGATTCGCCAGTGAGTTAAGTAATTGTGAGTAATAGCTGTTGCGCCGGTCCCAGCCCCGCACCGCACCACTCGCGAGTCCTAATTCCGGGTGCAAGACGACGTTTTCGGGATCGAAAAATTGCATGGTGCCAATGCCATCGCAGCTCGGGCAGGCGCCAGCAGGGTTGTTGAAGGAAAAGAGGCGAGGCTCTAGCTCTGCCAGACTGTAACCACAGTGGGGGCAGGCGTATTTGGCAGAGAAGATCAATTCTTCCTGGCTTGGGTCATCCATAAAAGAGATCCGCACCAGCCCATCGGCAAGGTGCAGGGTTGTTTCCAGAGATTCGGCCAGGCGTTGTTTGATATCAGCACGTACCTTGAGGCGGTCCACGACGACCTCGATAGTGTGTTTTTTATTCAGATCCAGGGTTGGAGGTTTTTCCAGTTCTACCACAACGCCATCGATGCGCGCCCGGATAAAGCCCTGGCTGCGCAAGTCTTCCAGAATTTTGACGTGCTCTCCTTTGCGTTCCGTGACGACCGGGGCCAGTAGCAGCAGGCGCGTGTCTGCAGGGAATTTCAGAACATGATCCACCATTTGACTGACGGTCTGGACTTCCAGGGCCTGGCCATGCTCCGGGCATCTCGGGATGCCGGCTCTGGCAAACAGCAAGCGCAGGTAGTCATAAATCTCCGTGACAGTCCCTACCGTTGAGCGTGGGTTATGGGAAATGGTTTTCTGCTCAATGGAGATTGCCGGAGATAACCCCTCGATGTGGTCAATATCCGGTTTTTCCATCATTGACAGGAACTGCCGCGCATAGCTGGACAGGGATTCCACATAACGTCTCTGTCCCTCGGCATAGATGGTATCAAATGCTAGTGAAGACTTGCCGGAGCCTGATAGCCCGGTAATGACGATCAATTTGTCTCGTGGTAATTCGAGGTCAATGTTTTTAAGATTGTGTGTGCGGGCGCCCCTGATTCGTATCGATTCCATCTAAGTTCCTACAGCTTGGGTAACCTGCTAATATACTTCTTTTACCTCTGGCAAAGCAAAACGAAACAGTTATGGACCAAGATGCGATGACACCGCAGGAACGCCGCGCGACATTTTCGCTGGCTGGCATTTTTTCATTGAGAATGATGGGCTTATTCATGATTCTCCCGGTATTCTCGTTGTTTGCGGAGACCCTCGGTGATACCCCTCCCTCGCCTGTTCTCATTGGCCTGGCTATCGGCATCTATGGTTTGACCCAGGCATTGTTTCAGATCCCCTTTGGCATGTTGTCAGACCGCTTTGGCCGCAAACCGGTGATTATTGTCGGACTGCTGATTTTTGCTGTCGGCAGTGTCATTGCAGCCAGTGCCGACACGATTACCGGGATCATTTTTGGCCGAGCACTGCAGGGTTGCGGGGCGATTGCCGCCGCAGTCATGGCGCTGGCCGCAGATCTGACTCGTGAAGAACAGCGCACCAAGGCCATGGCAATCATTGGGATGAGCATTGGGCTGTCTTTTGCCCTGTCTCTGGCGCTTGGGCCCATCCTGAATAACTGGATCAGTGTGCCGGGCATTTTCTGGTTGACAGCCCTACTGGCGCTGGGAGGGATTGCGCTGGTACATTTCGGCGTGCCAAATGTCGTTAAAAGTGGCTTTCACCGAGATGCCGAGGCGGTACCAGCATTCTTTACCAGTGTGTTGAAAAACAAAGATCTACTGCGCCTGGACAGCGGCATTTTTATACTCCACATGATACTGACTGCCAGCTTTGTCGTACTCCCTTTTGCATTGCGGGACTATGCCGGTATAGAAGCCGCTCATCATGGCTATATCTATCTGCCGGTATTATTGTTTTCGCTGTTGTTGATGATCCCGCTGGTCATCCTCGCCGAGAAGCACCGCAAGCTGAAGGCGGTGTTCCTGGGGGCGATTGTGCTGATCGGGGTCTCTGAGTTGGGTTTTATGCTGTTCTATGAAAGCTTTGTGGGTCTGGTTGTCGCATTGTTGATATTTTTTATCGCTTTCAATGTATTGGAGGCCTTATTGCCCTCGCTGATCGTGAAATATGCGCCGCCGGATAAGAAAGGAACAGCAATGGGCGTTTATTCCACATCCCAATTTCTGGGTGCCTTTATAGGTGGCGTGGCTGGCGGTAGCCTCTATGGTGCCTACGGGTTGCCGGGGGTATTTGGCATGTGCGTCCTGGGGGCTTTATTATGGGTTTTACTCGCTCGAGGGATGAGCCCGCCACGTTACCTGAGCAGTCATATGGTTAATGTGGGGACGATTAATACAGCCAGGGCGGTTTTGCTGGAAAGTGATTTGATTCAGATAGAGGGTGTTGCAGAGGTCACGGCTGTTGTGGAAGAGGGTGTGGTCTATCTCAAAATAGACAGTAAGGTGATTAGTAAGGCGGTGTTGACGGCGCGGGCGAAAGAAATTGCACAGGATGATATTACGCAATCCAGAGCGCCTACAGAGCAAGTAGCCGAAATAAGCGAAAAAATGAACCAGGCAGGAGGCAGCTATGTGTCATATGACACCAATAATCCCGGGTAGGTCTTTAGTAGGGGAGCGATGGGCTGCAGATGAGTGCCTGAAAAACAGGATAGACAACGAGGCGAGGAGAAAAAACGATGGCTAGAGGTATCAATAAAGTAATTTTGATTGGCAATCTTGGAAAGGATCCAGAGGTGAGATATATGCCCAGTGGGTCAGCAGTGACCAACTTGACACTGGCGACCTCTGAGACCTGGAAAGACAAGCAAAGTGGGGAGAAGCAAGAACGTACAGAGTGGCACAATATTGTGTTTTTCAATCGCCTGGCGGAAATTGCCGGAGAATATCTAAAAAAGGGCTCCAAGGTATACATAGAAGGTAGTCTGCGTACCCGGAAATGGCAGGACAAGAATACTGGTACCGATCGCTATACGACCGAAATTGTTGCCAATGAAATGCAGATGCTGGACAGCAGGGGTGGTGCGGAAAGCCATGCCGGATTTGCCTCGGCGGGTGCTGGCGCATCGCAGAATCAGGGCGCTACAGGTGGGGCTAAGCGGCCATCTGCACAACCTGCTACAGCGGGCGCGATTGACGATTTTGATGACGACATTCCTTTTTAGAAAATAATACTTTATCAATAAAAATAAGGAGTTTTCTGATGCAGCTGGGAATGTTGGGTCTTGGTCGTATGGGGGCAAATATTGTTCGTCGCCTGATGAAGGATGGACACGAATGTGTGGTTTTCGATACCGATGCCGGGGTCATCACTGAACTGGAGAAAGAAGGCGCGATCGGCGCGGCGACTATTGATGAGTTTATTGCCAAACTAGCGGCACCGCGTGCTGTGTGGGTGATGGTGCCCGCGGCGGTGGTCGATCCAGTAGTTAAGGATCTTGCCGCACACATGCAGGTTGACGACATCATCATCGACGGTGGCAACTCCTATTACAAGGATGACATAGCGCGTGCCAAGGCACTTAGTACCCAGGGCATTCACTATGTCGATGTTGGAACCAGTGGCGGTGTCTGGGGGCTGGAGCGTGGTTACTGCCTGATGATCGGTGGCGAGACACCAGTGGTTGGCCATCTCGATCCCATTTTCAAAACTATCGCGCCCGGAGTTGGTGAGATAGAACGTACCGCTGGTCGCAGCGGTGATTTATCAATGTCTGAGCAGGGCTATTTTCACTGTGGCCCCAACGGGGCCGGTCACTTTGTAAAGATGGTCCACAACGGGATTGAATACGGCATGATGGCGGCCTATGCCGAGGGAGTCAATATTCTCAAACATGCCAATATCGGTAGCCAGGACCATGAGATTGATGCCGAGACCACGCCTTTACAAAATCCATCGGACTATCAGTTCGATATCAATACTGCGGAAGTTACCGAAGTTTGGCGGCGTGGCAGTGTGGTGGCATCCTGGCTGCTGGATCTGATCGCAATTTCATTAAAAGACAGCCCGGACCTGTCGAATTTCTCCGGTAGCGTGTCCGATTCCGGTGAAGGTCGCTGGACCAGCATGGCTGCGATCGAAACCGGTACTCCGGCACCGGTACTAACAGCGGCATTGTTCAGCCGCTTTAGCTCCCGCGGTGAAGCCGACTTCGGAGATAAGCTGCTGTCGGCCATGCGTTTCCAGTTTGGGGGCCACCATGAAAAGCCGAACGGTAAGTCATGAGCCAGATACTGTCCATGATTCGCGTACCGAAACCTTTCTTACTATGAAGTTGATGATCGATTCCTGGCGCTGGGCCGGTGTGCAGCCGGGGGCCAGAAGTGGCCGATGACCTGCTGACTTTCAATGACTACAGGTGGAAGATAGTAAAGTGAGGGTGTTGGCATGAGATGTCGGTGGCACCAAGACATCGCTTGCCATCTTCGAAGTTGAAGGCACCCGACTAGAGATGCTGGCGCTGGAACAATATCCCAGCCAACAGTTTGCCTCGCTCGACGAGATCGTATGTCAGTTTGTTGCATCACAGGCGCATGACTGCGACTGGGCCAGTTTCGGAATTGCAGGTCCAGTGCGCAACGGCCAGGTTGAAACCACCAACTTGCCCTGGCTAGTCAATGCAAAACAGATCGCTGCCGATGCGGGTTTTCGCAAGGTCTGGTTGATGAACGACCTGGAAGCCAACGCCTGGGGTATCAGTGCCTTGGAAGAAAAAGACTTCTGTGTGCTCAATGAAGGCAAGCCGGACCCTTCCGGTAATGCATCAATCATATCTGCAGGCACCGGCCTTGGTCAGGCCGGACTCTACTGGGACGGTGAACGCCACCAGCCGTTCGCGTCCGAGGGAGGCCACTGTGATTTTGCACCCCATTCCGATCTTGAAATCGATCTGCTGCAGTACCTGAAACAACGTTATACCCACGTCTGTGGGGAACGCGTGGTATCCGGCATGGGACTGGTGAATATCCACGATTTTCTGCGTGTCTATCGTGGATCGGAAATACCGCCCTGGCTGGCTACGGAAATGAAAACAGGTGATCAGGCAGCGGCAATATCGAGGGCGGCACAGGCAAGCAGTTGCTCAGTGTGTTGTGAGACCCTTGAACTGTTTGTGCATCTGTACGGCGTGGAAGCAGGCAATCATGCGCTGAAGATCATGGCCACTGGCGGTGTCTACATCGGTGGTGGCATCGCACCCAGGAATCTCGACCGCTTCCGTGAGTCGACGTTCCTGCGAGGTTTTCACTCCAAGGGCCGTATGGAACACTTACTGCGCGACATCCCGATTAAGGTCATATTGAACGAGCGCACGGCACTTTACGGTCCTGCCATATTTGCAGCCACTGAGGTTAGTTAATACCTGCATCAGCCCAGCAGATCAAAATAGGCCAGCTGATGTTGGCCTATTTATTGAGCTTTTTCATAATGTTATTTTAACTCGACCAATATCTATAAAATCCCTCTCAAGAATGCCTTTCCAGTGTCGATAAGCTACTGCCTCTGCCATTGGAGGATAGTCACTCGAACTATAAAAATAGATATTTTTTGAAAAATAATTCACATGGAGGTGTTCGTTATTTCTTACCAGCAATCAGAAAATACTGGTTTCAAACACCATTATCCTCCCCCATGTATTGAGCTCGCGACTGGGCCAGGCCTGGTCTTGACCAGGGTCGCCTATATGATGCTGACAACTCTAAATTATCCAGAATAAAACTAACAATGAATGATAAATCAGTCAGAATTCTCCTAGTTGAGAATGAAATTAATGATGTTCGTATCGCCCGCGAGTTGTTGGCGGAAACAGGTGATGGAAAATATTATGTCGAGCAGGTCGATCAGATAAAAGATGCGCTCAGGCGCCTGGGTGAGGACAGCTTTGATACCGTATTGCTAGACATGTCCCCGCAGCAGGGGATTGCGGTGGATGCGATTGCCCGGATTGGGGAGGTGGCGCCCAAATCTGCAATAGTGGTGCTATGCGATCACTTCGATGAGTTATTGTCACTCCAGGTTGTGCAGGCCGGTGCGCAGGACTTTCTGGTGAAGTGGCAGGGTGACGGTTTTCTGCTGGCTCGTTCAATACGCTACGCCATTGAGCACAAAAAGGAAAAGGATTATCTGTCCCGACTAGCCTGTTACGACGGGCTGACAGGACTGGCTAATCGTACCCTGTTCAGGGAGCTGCTTGACAAGACATTGTTTCAGGCCACCCAGAACTACCAATCCTTTGCGTTGATGTTCCTTGACCTGGACCACTTCAAGGAGATCAACGACACCTTGGGACACGATATGGGCGACCGTCTGCTGGTACTGGTTGCCCGACGTCTGCAGGGATGTATACGGACGAGTGACATAATCGCCAGATTGGGTGGCGATGAGTTTACGATCATCCAGCGCTCGATATCGTCTACCCCCAGGCAGGGCACAGGTCAGCAGGAGATTGAGGTTGTCACCAGGAAGATTATCCAGGTGATGAAACAGCCATTTGTGATAGGAGACAATGTCCTTCATGTGGGGGTAAGCCTTGGCATTGCAGTATTTCCAGAGCATGGCGCAGATACGCTGACACTGTTGAAAAATGCTGATACATCGATGTATTACGCCAAGGAAAGAGGACGCCGGAACTATCAGTTTTATTTTCCCGGGATGCGCACTAAGGCAAACCGGCGCCTTGAGATGGAGCGAAATCTGCGCGATGCCCTGGGACGTGGTGAGATGGTCATCTACTATCAACCTCAGTTCGGGCTACAAACTAATGAGATCATTGGGGTGACGGCCTGCTTGCGCTGGAAGCTGCAGGGAAAAGAACAATTGTTAATGCCTGAAGACTTTTTGCCGGTGGCAGAGGAGACTGGAATTATCGTACCCATCGGTGAATGGCTGATCAATCAAGTCTGTGCGCAACATCGGGCATGGCGTGCTATCGGCTTGTCGCCGCTACGGATAACCGTCAGCCTTTCCTCGCGCCAGTTGCGGCAGGCGGCATTGGCGGGGGTTATTGAACAGGCGTTGAAACAGAATGAAATGGACGCAAAATATTTTGAGGTCGAATTAAATGAAGATCTGATGATGGAGTCGGTATCTGCGCATGATCCCACTCTGGATTGCCTGAAATTAATAGGGATATCGATCGCCATCAATAATTTTGGATCCGGCTCGTTTTCTCTTAATTGTCTGAAGCGCCTGCCCATCGACACCCTCAAAATTGATAGTTCGATTGTACATAACCTCGCTCGCAGCCCGGATGACGTAGCCATAATCGCCGCCATAATTACTATGGCCCGCTGTATGCGTATGGGTGTGATGGCCGAGGGGGTGGAAGACAGCACGCAAATTGATGCCTTGCTGGAGCAAGGTTGTTTCATGGCTCAGGGAAATTATCTGAGTCCCCCTCTATCATCTTGGGGATTTTTGCGTTTGACCAAAAAGAATCACTCACTACCTCCTGGAAAGGTGTTCCTGCACCAGGTATAGGCCCACTGATTCCGGCGTTCTCGCTGGTCTTGAATGACAGGGGCGTGTGGAGAATCCTGCCGTTGGATGTTATTGTTGTTATTTAGGGTATCAGGAACAGCCTAATTGAGTAAGCAACTACGCATTGTCATGGCCCAGCTTGATTTTATGGTGGGTGACATCAGGCGCACGAAAAAATCGTAGCGGCCAGTATCAAGGCGCGTGATGAGTTGGATGCTGACTGTATTATTTTCCCTGAGCTTGCACTGACAGGCTATCCTCCAGAAGATTTGTTGCTACGTCCTTCTTTTATCAGACAAGTAACCGCCGGTATCAACATCTTGCTTGAGAAAATTGCCGGTATTGATGTCATTGTGGGCTATCCCCGTGCGCAGGAAGGTAGCTTATATAATTCGGCCGCTGTGATTCGGGAGGGTTCAATGATCGCGGTCTATGACAAGCACCTGCTACCTAATTACAGCGTCTTTGACGAAAAGCGCTATTTCAGTGCAGGTTCATCATCCTGTGTAGTGGACATTAAAGGGGTGCCCGTCGGTATTACGATCTGTGAGGATATCTGGCAGCCGCATCCATTAAAATTGTGTTGTGAAGCAGGTGCACGCCTGGTGGTCAATCTTAATGCTTCGCCATTTCACATCAACAAAGGTCAAGAGCGAGAGACGGTGGTCAGGCAACGCATCAATGAATGCGGTATACCTATTGTCTACGTCAATCTTGTGGGAGGACAGGATGAGCTGGTGTTTGACGGGGAATCCTTTGTGATGGATGCTGCTGGTCAGACGGTTTATAGGGCCAGGGCCCTGGAAGAAGTGCTGGTGCCCGTCGATTTTAACTACCAAATAGATAGCGGCAATGTCGAAGTTGTGTCCGGTGAAGTTGCACCTTTCCTACCTCATGAGGCAGGCATCTATAACGCGCTGGTGCTGGGGGTCAGGGACTACATCGAAAAAAATAATTTCGCAGGGATTGTCGTCGGTCTGTCAGGAGGTATCGACTCAGCATTGACACTAGTGCTCGCTGTTGACGCCATCGGCGCGGAAAAGGTGGAGGCAGTGTTGATGCCATCTCGCTATACCGCAGACATGAGTGTAGAAGATGCCCGCCTGGAATGTGAGCATCTGCAGGTGAGCTACCAAGTGATTCCCATTGAACCCGTATTCAAGGCTTTTCTGTCTACGCTTGAAACCGAGTTTGCCGGTTTGCCAGGTGATACCACCGAGGAAAATATTCAAGCCCGATGTCGTGGGATTATTATGATGGCGATATCTAACAAAAAGGGAAAAATGGTATTGACCACCGGTAACAAGAGCGAGATGGCTGTGGGTTACGCTACCCTGTATGGTGATATGGCGGGTGGTTTTGCCCCCATCAAGGATGTGCCCAAAACCCTGGTCTACAGCCTGTCAGCATATCGGAATGAGATTGCGCCGGTCATTCCGCAGCGGGTGCTGGAAAGGGCGCCTTCAGCAGAATTGGCCCCTGATCAGAAAGACGAGGATTCCCTGCCACCCTACGAAGTGCTGGACCCTATTCTGGAGATGTATATCGAGCAGGATCTGGGTCCCGAAGAGATCATCCGGGCAGGTTTTGATGATGTCACCGTCAGGCAGATTATTCTCATGGTCAACCGCAATGAATACAAACGTCGTCAGGCGCCTCCCGGCGTACGCATCAGTCAACGTGCGTTTGGTCGTGACAGGCGTTATCCCATTACTTGCGGATTCTCTGAATCCAGTAATTAGACAAGTCCAGTGGGAACAGGTAATTTAATACCTGTATCCGTCTGGATTCACGGGCTCAGGTAGCAGGATAGCTTCTGACTCAGCGTTTCATGGTCATGGCGGACCCAAATGACAATAATAGGGAGGACACCACGATGATGAAAAAGGTTGAGGCGATCATCAAACCATTCAAGCTCGATGATGTACGTGAAGCGTTATCAGAGATTGGTATTACCGGGATGACAGTGATTGAAGTCAAGGGGTTCGGTCGTCAGAAGGGGCACACAGAGCTATATCGAGGTGCTGAGTATGTGGTCGATTTTCT
>QIGV01000029.1 GCA_003230085.1 Gammaproteobacteria bacterium | reverse complement strand
GGTCACTGCGACGGTTCTGATGCCTTTTTCACGGCAGGCCCTGGACACGTCAATGGCATATTCGTGGAAAATCACCGGATCATTATAGGTAAAGGCGACACTCCTGCAGTTCAGTTCCTGTGCGGCACGGGCGATCGTCTCTGGAGTAGCCTCATCGGCCAGGGTATCAAATTCTCGGGATTTACTGATGTCCCAGTTCTGGCAAAACTTGCAGGCAAGATTGCAGCCCGCTGTCCCGAAAGAAAGAGCCGGTGACCCTGGCAAAAAATGATTCAGCGGTTTCTTCTCAATAGGATCAATACAGTAGCCACTGGAACGACCATAGGTGGTCAGGACGATTTGCTCGTCCTGGCAGGCCCGTACAAAACAGAGGCCTCGTTGACCTTCATGTAATTTGCAAAACCGGGGACAAAGATCGCACTGGATACGCCCATCCGTGAGCTTGTGCCAGTATTTCGTCGCTACAACGTCCCATGCCTGTATATCCTTATTCATCAGGTCACCTCCATACCGCCTCAATATATCATTATTGTCTGATCATGGGATATTATAAGGGCGATAATTTGAGGAAGACTTGACCTGTTGAACAGATAAGTCACTGCATATTAGGAAACAGCGCAGACCAATGGTTCATCATACTGTAAAAAACAGATCCGGATTACGCTGATGACAGCCACCAGAGCCGCTGCGGTAGCAGGTACGTTTTATCCAGAGGACCCTCATGAGTTGCGCCTAGCGATTCGGCAATACCTGGCAGATGTGGAATCTGAGGGGCCGGTCCCCAAAGCGATCATTGCCCCTCATGCCGGTTATATTTACTCTGGCCCGGTGGCGGCCAGCGCCTATGCACGACTTGCCCCGGCGCATGATTTAATCACGCGGGTCATCTTGTTGGGGCCCGCTCACCGCGTAGCCTTCCGTGGACTCGCGGCTTGTTACGCAGAAAAATTTCAGACGCCACTCGGTGAGATTCCGCTGGATGTTGAATGTATCCGGAAACTGATCCAGTTCCCCCAGGTACATTATCTGGATGAGGCCCATACACTGGAGCACAGCCTGGAAGTCCATCTGCCTTTTCTGCAGTCGATCCTGGACGATTTCATGCTCATTCCTCTGCTCGTCGGTGAAGCCGATGCGGATGCAGTGTGTGAAATAATTGAGGCGACATGGGGTGGTCCGGAAACGCTAATTGTGATCAGTTCAGATCTCAGTCACTACCACGATTATGCTACGGCCAAACGGCTCGACGGCGAAACATCACGCGCGATTGAGTCGTTGCAGCCCAACCGGATCCATTATGATAATGCCTGCGGCCGAAACCCGGTTAATGGCCTGTTGATGGCGGCACGACACCATACCTTACAGGCCAGAACAATCGACCTGCGCAATTCGGGGGATACTGCTGGCCCGCGGGATCAGGTTGTCGGATATGGCGCGTATGTCTTCGCATAATGGGCAGACATTAAACAATCACTCTCAGAGTTTATCTCCTGAGCTGCGCAAAATACTCCTTGAAACAGCACGCTCATCGATCGAATATGGTTTAGCACATCAACGCCCTATCCCAGTGAATTCACATGATTATCCTTCAACAATAAGGGAGCCTGGAGCCTCTTTTGTGACGCTTAAAAGCAGTGGAATGCTGCGCGGCTGTATTGGAACCCTGGAAGCCCATCGTCCCCTGGTCATGGATGTTGCCTGCAATGCCTTTGCGGCTGCCTTCCAGGACCCACGTTTCGCGGCGCTTACATTGGTAGAATTCCCCGCGTTGAAATACCAAATTTCTGTACTTGGCGCTCCAATATTAATGCAGTTTGACGCCGAAGCAGATCTTGTTCGACAACTGCGGCCTTATATAGATGGCTTGATTATCGAGGAAAATGGCAATCGGGGTACCTTTCTTCCTAGTGTGTGGGAGTCTCTGCCAGCGCCACGTGAATTCCTCAGACAGCTCAAGATCAAAGCGGGACTGGATCGGGATTATTGGTCGAAGACGCTACGCATCTATCGCTATACCACTGAATCTTTTAGTGAATTTTGACCTTATGGGATATTCGGCTTCAATTTCTGATAAATTATCATAAACGCTTTCTGGGAGGCTGGGGAATAACTTTACATTGCCCCAGGGAACCTGGGGCACAAGACTGCCCTTCAATCCATATCGTGTTATCTAGCTTGGCATTTCTGAAATTAGCGCCACTAATATCTGCGCCTTTCAGGTCTGCATAGGACAAATCAGCGCCTTCCAGGTTGGCATCAGTGAGGTTTGTCCCGCGTAGACTGGCACCAATCAGTTTGGCAGAGCGCAGATCAGCACCCTGCAGATTTGCAACACTCAGTAATGAATAGGATAAATTGGCATTGGCTAATTGCGAACCAGATAGATTGGATTGACTCAAATTCATATTGATCATCTCTGCGCCACTAAGATTACGCCCTTCCAGATTCGCTCCCTCCATCAGGCAATTACTCCAGTTGATCCCAGGGCGCGCGGGTTGACTGCACGCCTCTTCTTCTTCAAAAGGTGGCGGTAAATTTAAAATAATAATAATGCTGATAACAACAAGAATAGTAACCGCTAGCAGCACGCCAAAAAAACGGGTGCGAGCCTCACCTGTCTTGTCCTGCTTGATTTGTGATTCGCGCGTATGATGGGGGGTATTTTGGAGGGATTCCTGATGACGCCTGTTATCTCCATCCCAGGAAAGATCCTCGTCATTGGGCTGTTGCCCTGAAAGAGCATCGCGACTACGTTCGTCCGCCCAACGCCGGGCTGCCAGATAGCGTTCATAGGCCTGAGGATCACTTAAGTCCGTTTTCATGACAGCCGGAATTAGCTCAGGGTACTCACTCAACGGCATCCACTGCACCAGGTCATGGCTCAGCTCGGTTTCATTATTGACCCGTTCAAGCAGCACATATTGCGAAATCAGCCCAGCCGGGAAGGGTCCTTCTATCTGCTGATCGCGGCGGATATACCAAGTACGCTTGTTTGCTAATTCATCTTCCTGCATAACATGACACTGCTGTTGGAATTTATTCATACAGTATCCATATACAGCAATATTCTTGCCAATTATATTGGCAAGCTAAAAGCATTAAGATGCGTCATTCTTTAAATAATAAACATCCCCATGCCGATGTATAATGATGTGGGAAGCCACTCTTGAGGGAAAGTTTTCAATTATATTTATTGACAATAATATCAATAAGTTATATAAAACAACAAATACCAAAATAAAACTAGAATGACTATTTCACCCAATAGTGATGTTCAGCCTGCGTATTCAACAGATCTTGAAACGCATGCCCAAAATAGCAGCAAATCCGAAAAATTGAATCTTGAGAATATCCGCCAAAAGGGTATTTATGTTATAGAAAACAGCAATGATGAAAGTGCATCTGTGGCCAGCATGCTGGCCAAGTCCGGGTTTGAGAAAATATTTTCGACAACTCATCAAAACACTGCAGATAAATCTCTACTCAGAAAAATTCAGCAGGATGCTAATAATACTGATTTGATCCTGCTGGATATCACACATAATGGTCTTAGTGGCCTTGAGTTCTGCCGCAAGATTCACGACCTGAAATTATTTCACGACACCCCTTTGATTATCATCGCCTCGAAAAATATTTGGCATGAGGATTTTATCTATTCTGCCTTCCTTGCCGGCGCCATTGACATCATATTCAAACCCGTCCAGCGTCTGGAACTCATACCCCGAGTAATTTCATCACTATTGCTCAAGACTGAACGCGACCTGAGGAAAAATCACAAGATAGAGCTTGAAAACGAATTGGCCGAGCGCAAAGTGATAGAGGCACGACTTCAGTACCTGGTGTCACATGATGAACTGACCGGTCTTTGTAACCGACGCAGGCTAGAACAGGCCCTGGAAACAGCTGTCTTTCATTCCAAGCGGAAAAATTATACAAGTGCCCTACTGTATATCGATCTTGATCAATTTAAGGTTATCAATGATGCAGAAGGACATGCTACCGGGGATCGGTTCTTAATGAGCATAGCGAATCAACTTCGCCAGGGGATTCACAAAGATAATATCCTCGCTCGCATTAGCTCCGATGAGTACTCAATCCTGGTTGAAAATACCACTGATGAAAAAGCACGCGGTTTAGCAGAAAAATTGCGTCGTTCAATTGATGGATATCGCTTTAGCACGAATGACAAAGACTATCATATCGGCGCTAGTATCGGTGTTGCCATGATCCTGCCTGAGGAGGACCTCACTGCTAGTGAAATTCTGGCACGATCCACACAAGCGTGTTTCGAAGCTAAAACACATGGCCGCAATATGGTCCATATGTTCAGCCACGACGATTTGGAAACGCATATCATCAGAAACGCCGCTAACTGGGTTCCTAAAATCCGTGATGCGATTGAAAATAATAGATTGTGCATGCATTACCAACCGGTGATCGATGTGACTAATGGCAAAATCACCGGGCACGAAGCACTCATCAGAATGATTGACTATAATGGCAAACTCGTCACACCCGATAGTTTTATCCCTATTGCAGAACGTATGGGGTTAATCCGCGATATCGATTTCTGGGTAATCAACCACGTTATTGATGTCTTGCATAAATTGCCCGAAAAATATGACCATCAAACAATTAACATTAATCTCTCAATGTACGCCTTCCAGGACCCTGCCTTATTGCCACTGGTCTGCAACAAACTAGCGACAACTGGTGTTGCTGCCAATCGAATTACCTTCGAAATTACAGAAACTGCGGCGGTATCCAATTACGCAAACACCAGGAGAATGATCAAACAACTGCGCAAGCTTGGCTGCTGTTTTGCATTGGATGATTTCGGAACGGGTTTCAGTTCGTTCAATTACATCAAACAATTCCCTGTTGACTATCTCAAGATTGATGGCTGCTTTATCCGAAATCTCACCCATGACCAGGTTGATCAGCGATTAGTCAAATCAATGATTGACGTTGCCAAAACACTCAACAAGAAAATTGTAGCCGAGTATGTAGAAAATGAAGAGATATTAAATTTATTGAAGAAGTATGGTATTGACCTGGCGCAGGGCTATTACATCGGCGCACCTAAGGCAGATTTACAATATAACTAGTTTCTTGCCGACGCGACATGCAGTTTTTCCACGCTATTATCGCCATGTAGCATCATTAGCAATTCTGCTTCGCCGCGCATCATTCCGCCTGCAGAGACCAATCTGTCGATATCTGCTCCATCCTGAATCAATTTAACTGCGTTGTGGTATTCACGTTCAGCTGGATCGCGTAATTCAATCTGCTCCTGCCTTTCATAAAGCCGCCGATTTTGTTGTTCTACGTAAACTAAATGATTGCCAAGCCCAGTTGCACCTGAACAAAGGGCACTGATATCCCCATTCAAGGAATTGATTTCCTCTTTATATTTACACCTGTCTAAAGATAATTGTTTCCCAATATTTCTATTATAGAAAAACAAAGCAATGTTAACTGCAATCAGGATTGTCAGAAGAATTTGAGTATTATCCATCGTTCAATACCCTCTGAGGTATAGACCCTGCCAAGGGATATACAGGCCCCAGCCAGAAATACTTCGGTTAGACATATTCATCTATATGCTTGATACCATCATCATCGCTATTATTGGAGCGCTTTGATTGCTGGTTCTTGTGCTGATTATCCGACTCGGGTTCGCGCCCTTCACGATTCACCTTACCTACGGAACGCTTGGGCGTCGAAGGGATTACCGGTTTTATATTGCCAACATCCACCATAATCGGTCACCACGGAATATGTCGCCTGATTACCTGTTCCTGATATTCAGGAAACATCTTGCCACTCATCTTCAGTCAATAATTTATTAACATCAATCATGATCAATAAATTACCTTCACTACTGTGTACTCCCTGAATGTATCTTGAGCTGTCTTCATTACCAATATTAGGCGCACTCTCTATTTCAGATGCCCTTAAATATACTACCTCGGCCACGCTATCAACCAGCAGGCCGACAACCTGCTCGCCTGCTTCAATAATAATAATCCGCGATGCATCATCTAGTTCCTTTGATGGCATACCAAAACGCTTACGGGTATCTAGAACCGTGACAACATTACCGCGCAGATTGATAATCCCTAGCACATATTCTGGTGCGCCAGGAACCGGAGTAATTTCAGTGACACGTAACACCTCCTGAACCTGCATAACTGCAATACCATAGTGTTCGTCCCCAAGATGATAGGTCACCCACTGTATTATATCATCTTCTGCTTTCAGGTTGTTCTGGCTCATAAATTCACCTCATAAATTGCAGTGCTGCATGATTAGCTTGTATTTTGTCAAATAATTGAACGCCACGTTTGCTTCTATTATTCACTGCATATTTCATACCATATTTAAAACCAAGCAGAGAGCTATTTCATCGCATTGGTATTTACAGGCATTATTTAAAACGTGTAATTTCAGTTACGGTGTCGCCACTGCCTATCGTGATCTCAGGCTCAGAAGGATAGGATGCCCCCTTGTCTGTCAGGTTACTGGTAGACCGCATTTGAATCGGCAATGCAAGCCTGAATGGTGCTAACACCAATGGGTTGATAATATGAATTCCAGGTAATATCATTCCGTGTGGAGCTGCAGCTGGCACCTTGGTATGCGTGCGCTGCTGACTCTCATTATCTTTTGATATAGCAGTTTTATTTTCATATCTACCTGGTAACTCAGCCGGTTTGTCATTGTTTAGCTGTTTTATATCCTCTGCAGAAGCCATCAAAGATTCATCGGGAAGATGATCTACTGCCTGCTCGGGTATATCAGCATCATGGGGATCAGATAGTGTAGCTTCTTCACCTGCTGTGAGATTGTATTCGTTTAAAAGTTTTTCCACTAATTTGTCAGCAAGCACGACAATGACAACCCGCCTATTCTGCGCCCGTCCCTCGGGAGTATTATTATCAGCGATCGGACGATATTTACCATACCCTTGTGCGACCATTCGGTTAGGGGTAATACCATGTTTAACGAACAGCCGCACAACGCTGGACGCGCGGGCAGCAGATAGCTCCCAGTTGGATGGATAAACAACGGTGCTAATGGATAAATTATCGGTAAATCCCTCGACACGTATGGCATTCTCTGATTCAGACAGGACTTTTGCCACTTTTTTAAGTACCGGCATGGCCTGTTCCTGTAAACGGGCACTCCCACTTGTATACAGGACACTGTTCTTGATTTCAATCTCCACCCATAGTGCCCCTTGCTTGACGGTAATCAATCCCTGATCAACAAGAGACGCCAAGGCATCTTTGACATCATCAGCTATTTTTTTCAGCACTACCAGATCATCACCTTCCTTATATTGTTCATCCTGTAACGGATCCCTTACCTGCCCATCTATGTTTTTATTTTGAGAAATGAACATTTTTGGTAATTTCACCAAAGCAGGATTTTTCGTGTCTACCTGTGTCGTTGATGTAACAGGTGCCTTAGACAAAGCACCTATCTGGATAGGCTGGAGAGATTTTGGCGATGAATGAAAGGCTGACACAAGGGAATCCGATAACACACGATATTTACCTTCGTTTACCGAAGATATGGAGTACATAACAACAAAGAAGGCAAATAACAGGGTTATGAAATCGGCGTACGAAACTAACCAACGTTCATGATTTTCATGTTCTTCGGGTGCCTTTTTGCGCGCCATATAGGTACTCTTTCAAGGTGATGATCAGGATTCACGGTATAATAATTCGTTATGCCCACATGGCATTAACGCTAACAATCCAGCTGAGGCCCATAAAATTACCATTAAAATAATGCTATTTTCATGTCGATAAATACCCCTGAAGTTTTGTCTCTATATTTCTAGGATTTTCTCCCTCGGCAATAGAAACAACACCCTCTATTATCATCTCTCTGAACTGAGTCTGTGAATGTATTAAGCTTTTCAGCTTATTGGCAATTGGGAGGAAGAACATATTTGCCAGCCCTACACCGTAGATCGTTGCCACGAATGCCACAGCAATACCTGACCCCAGTTTGCTGGGATCGGCAAGATTATTCATCACATGAATCAAGCCCATAACCGCACCAATAATACCGACAGTCGGACAATAGCCACCCAGGCCTTCATAGACCTTTGCCGCCTGTATATCCAGATATTCCTTCGCACTGAGCTCAACCTCCATAATATTGCGTATGGCTTCCGGTTCACTCCCATCTACCAATAGCTGCAACCCTTTTCTTGCAAATAGCTCAGGCTCTTCCTCGGCCAAAGATTCCAGACCTAAAAGGCCTTCTTTTCTTGCGATGTTACTCCAGTTGACGATTTTCTCGATCGCTTCACTGGCAGCCAGTTTGGGAGGTATAAAAACCCACACAGTCATTTTTATCGCTTTCATAAAGGTTGCTAATGGACTCTGGAGCATCACAGCCCCTACAGTCCCGCCCGCAACGATGATAAAGGCGGTCAGTTGCATCAGTGATGAAAGATGCCCGCCCTCCATAGCATTCCCCCCAAGTATGGCGCCAAGGGCCAATGCAATGCCTATTATGCTCAGGATGTCCACTTTTAAATCCCTTCACTTAATACAGTACCAATATCATCCAGAGACAGGATCTTGTCCGCCAATCCTGCTTCAGTCACGGCAATAGGCATGCCAGCGACGACACATGATGCTTCATCCTGTGCCCAGACCGTAGAGCCACATTGTTTCAATTGACGTGCGCCCTCACGTCCATCTGCACCCATACCGGTTAATACAATGGCAAGAACCTTACCCACTACAATTTGTGCAGCAGATGAAAATGTAATATCGACGCTAGGTTTATAAGTCTGTTCCTGCGTTGCCTCCTTTACTCGTACAAGATACGACTCACCTTTCTTTTCTATCAGTAATTGAGATCCTCCAGGTGCCAGGATCGCTGTTCCTGGCGAAAGTACATCACGATCTTCAGCATGCCTGATATTAATTTGACAAAGATTATTCATACGTTGCGCAAATGGGGGTGTAAAGCTGCCAGGCATATGCTGTAAAAGGACAATAGGAAGTGGAAAATCTACCGGTAGCCGGCTTAATATCCGCGGTAAAGCTGCGGGACCTCCCGTAGAAGTTCCAATCAACAGCATTTTATATTGCTTCAAATCATTCCCATGAAAATCAGCAGCGTCGCTCGGATTAACATGAGATTTACTAACGGCTTTGGCAACTTTATTGGTGGGTAATCCTCTCGCACCAATAATTCTTACACGAGCACATAACTGGCGCTTTGCGGCATTTCTGTCACTCGAGATATCTTCAAATTTTTTGGGCAGAAAATCTACCGCGCCTGCTTCCAGAGCATCAAGCGTCGCCTTTGCACCATCAGTTGTCAGCGATGAAAACATCATGATTGGCCTTGGATGTGTCGCCATAATCCTACGAACTGCAGTTATGCCATCCATAATGGGCATTTCTATGTCCATCGTGATAACGTCAGGATTTAGTTGTGACACTTTTTCCAAGGCTTCCCGCCCATTTGATGCCATACCAATTACATTGATATGACTGTCCGCGTCAAGAATTTCCTTTATTCGTCTTCTGAAAAACGACGAGTCATCAACTACAAGCACAGAAACTGCCATCGTTTCCCCTACATGCCGTGCGAGTGATGTTGCAACAAACCGGGCACATCAAGAATTAATGAAATTCGTCCATCTCCTGTAATCGTCGCCCCTGCAACACCCTTGGTGCCAGTTAGCAATGCGCCCAGTGGTTTGATTACAACTTCTTCTTGCCCCAGTAATCTATCAACCACGAATCCAACTTGTCTGGATCCTACGTTCACAACGACCACATGGCCATCTTTTGTCTGTTCGTCATTTTGGTGATTTACATTGATTAGCCACTTTTTAAGGTGAAATAGAGACAAAGCCACATCACGGATTATGACGACCTCCTTACCATCCACATGCTTAGTATCTGCCAGATCAAGATGAAATATTTCCGAAATACTTCCTAAAGGCAGGGCAAATATTTGTGCTCCAACCTTGATCATCAGGGTTGGCATTATCGCGAGCGTCAGTGGAACCTTGATAATAATTTTACTACCCTTGCCTAATTCTGACTCGACATCAAGCACACCGTTGAGCTGATTAATTTTTGTCTTTACGACATCCATACCAACGCCTCGACCAGAGACATCAGAAATCTCAGTTTTGGTAGAGAAGCCGGCCATAAATATCAGGTGATAACACTCCTGTGCTGTCAATCGTTTGGCTGCTTCTACATCCATCATCCCTTTTTCGACAGCGCTTTCTCTAATCCTGTCAGCATCCATACCTGCGCCATCGTCAGTAATTGAAAGCAAAATATGGTCGCCCTCCTGCTCGGCTGACAAGGTGACTGTTCCATTGCGAGGCTTGCCAGCCTTTTCACGCACGTCTGGTAGCTCAATGCCATGATCCACAGCGTTTCTCACCAGATGTACAAGCGGATCAGCGAGCGCCTCAACAAGATTCTTATCAAGATCTGTTTCCTCACCCAGCAGTTTCAGTGTAATCTCCTTGTTCAAGCTCCTGGATAAATCACGCACCACTCTTGGAAAGCGGCCGAATACTTTCTTGATGGGCTGCATTCTTGTTTTCATGACTGCCATTTGCAAATCAGATGTGACAAGGTCCAGGTTATCAATCACTATGGCCATTTCTTCGTCGGCACGCGCGGATTCCAGCGTAGTTAATCTGTTGCGAACCAACACTAGTTCGCCGACAAGATTCATAATGTCATCCAAACGACTGGTATCTACCCTTACTGTTGTTTCTCCTTGTGCATGACCAGCGTCCTTTTTCTGTATTCCTTTTTTCTGTTTTACGGCAGGTGTAGCCGTGCTGGTTTTAAGATCAATATTCTCTGGTGACTGTTGTGCCTCAACAGTCGTAGTACTTTCTTTTTTGGTCTCTGAGGGAGCTTTATCTGGTGATCCTGGCGCGGTCTTACCATGCAACTGATCAAGTAGTGACTCAAATTCATCGTCAGAGATTTCATCTGAAGTATTTTCAGATATTTTTGTTTCCTCAGGCCTTCCTTGACTCTCTGCAGACAATGCATCTGGATTTTCTTGTGTTTCCTGACCCGGAGTGCTACCAGGTGCTCCTTGCCCATGTATTTGATCTAGTAACGCCTCAAATTCATCATCATTAATCTCGTCTTTTCCTGAATTATTTTCAGTTTTTTGGGAGGAGGACTGTTCTGATTCTTTGCTCTCGCTACCAGGTATTCCAGATGCTTTAACTGGAACCGCCAACTTCTCAAGTTTTGATAGCAGATCCTGGCCTGCTGGGTCTGGATCTTCACCCTGCGAAACAGATTCGATCATACTCGTTACAAGATCATGGGCATTCAGGATTACGTCCATTAATTCCGCATCTATCAAACGATCACCCTGACGCAATATATTGAATACGTCCTCTGTACGGTGGCAGATTGCAACTAAAGGATCTATGCTTAAGAATCCCGCACCCCCTTTAATCGTATGGTAGCCACGAAAAACTGCATTCAATAATTCGCTATCTTGTGGTTTTTCCTCAAGCTCAACAAGTTGCTCGCCTAATAGCTCGATTATTTCTCCGGCTTCAACTAGGAAGTCCTGGAGGATTTCTTCATCATCAGAAAATGACATCGCCTTTCCCTCAAAATCCTAAACTTGATAATAAATCATCTACTTCATCCTGGTTTTTCAAAGCATCTTCATCCTCTTTGCCGGGTATCTGTGGCCCCTGCAGGCCAGTCTCTTTTTTGTTAGTCTTTTCACTCTCATCATTACTATGGCGTGATGATATCCTTATAATTCCAATAAGAGACTCTTCCATTTCCTGCACGAGATTGATCACTCGACGTATTGTCTGCCCGGATAAATCCTGAAATTCCTGTGCCATCATGATATCGCTCAAAGATTCTCTTAAGATGGTAGTTTTACCAGATGAAGACTCAAGGTATATACTGATCTCACGCGCCATCTCTCTAAATTGATCTGCACTCATATCCCGGGAGGTAAATTTTTTCCATTTTTCACTGATATCTTCTGTACTTTTTACCATTTCATCGCATACCGGAATTGATTCCTCAACAGCCGTAAGCGTTTTATGAGCAGCCTGGTCCGTCATCTGTATGACAAAATTAAGTCTTTCTTTAGCATCTGGAATACCTTGCTCAGCTAAACTTTCGATACGAGAATCCACTCTAAAACCAGACAGGGTGTTATGAAGTTCACGAGTTAGCTTACCAAGTTCCTGATACAACTCAGTCTCTTGTATGTGAGTCAAATCACAGAGTGATTTTTCGGCATCATCGTAATTTTTGGATTCTAAATGCTGAACTAAAATACGTGCATTCTGCAGGTATTGCTCACCGTTAATCATTTCATTATTCATGATTGATTACCTTTATTTTATCAGCCGTTTCCTGCATCTATTCTTTCAAAAATCTTCTCGATTTTTTCCTTCAAGGTGGTCGCATTAAACGGTTTGACAATATAGCCATTGACCCCTGCCTGCGCAGCCTCAATGATCTGCTCCTTCTTTGACTCAGCTGTCACCAACAACACAGGAAGTGTAGAGAGATCAGGGTCACTTCTAACTGCTTTTAGCAGATCAATACCCTGCATCCCGGGCATGTTCCAGTCTGAGACCAGAAAATCAAATCCACCTGACTTAAGCATAGGCAAAGCAGTATTTCCATCATCTGCTTCACTGGTATTACTAAACCCCAGATCGCGTAGTAAATTTTTAATGATCCTCCGCATTGTGGAAAAATCATCAACGATAAGTATTTTCATATCCTTGTTCAAAGCCGCCTCCTAATTACAGGTTAGTCATCTGATACTAAATGACCAAGCCGTGACTGTAGTCTAATCAACGCCTGGCTATGAATCTGACTTACCCTGGATTCACTGACGCCAATCACTGCCCCGATTTCACGTAAATTTAGATCTTCAACATAATATAAGGTCAATACCAGTCGTTCTCTTTCAGGTAATCCTGATATAGCTTCTGAAAGATTGCGCTTATTATCTTCTTTTAGTACGCCTTCAAAAGGCCCGGAAAAACCCTTATCTATCCTTGACTCAATTGACTCTTCACCATGCCCCATGTCTTCAAAACTGAGTAAGCGGCAACCACTTGAGTCCTGCAAGGTCTTGTGGAATTCCGCCAGAGACATATCAAGAACTTCTGCTACTTCATGGTCGCGTGCATCCCTACCGGTAGCATTTTCTATGTTGCGTACCGCTTCAGCTACCTGGCGCGCCTTGCGATGGACCGAGCGTGGCGCCCAATCTCCTTTTCTTATTTCATCAAGCATGGAGCCCCTGATCCTGATACCTGCATAGGTCTCAAAGCTAGCACCCTGCCCCGCATCATAATTTCGCGCGGCTTCCATTAACCCGATCATGCCTGCTTGCATTAAATCATCCACCTGCACACTCGGTGGTAGCCTGCTCATAATGTGATAGGCTATCCGCTTAACAAGCGGCGCATACTGATTTACCAGTTCCGCCAATTCATTATCGCTTATGTTTTGAGAGGTATACATAGCTACGTTATTCATATGCTGTTGCCGCTTTTTCGTTGAAATTTTTAAAAAGTTTTTCCACAAAAAACTCGATGCCACCACTAGCCAACTTCGGAACCGGCCAGTGAGAAGTTTTCTGGGCAATCTTCTTGAAGGATATAGCTGATTTTGATCTTGGATAAGCATCAACAACCGCCTTCTGTTTTTTAATTGCCTTTTTTAAATAATCATCGTATGGCACCGCGCCAATATAACTTAGCGCTACATCGAGAAACTGGTCTGTTACTTTAACCAGATTTTTATACAATTCGATTCCCTCCTGAGCACTATTGACCATATTGGCAAGTATCCTGAAACGGTGCATACCATGTTCTCTGCTTAGTAATTTTATCATTGCATATGCGTCGGTAATCGAAGCCGGCTCATCACATACGACCACAATAACTTCGTGTGATGCCTTGATGAAGGTTACGACACTGTCAGTAATTCCTGCAGCGGTATCAATTAATAAAACATCGGGATTGAAACTTAATTCACTAAAGGCACGAATTACTCCTGCATGCTCTGCATGGTTTAATTTCACCATATCCTTTACTCCTGATGATGCCGGTATAATCCTGATTCCACCTGGACCTCTTACCATTATCTCTTCCAGAGTACGTTCACCATTGATAACATGTGAAAGATTATTTGTCGCTTTAATACCTAGCAATACATCGATATTAGCCAATCCGAAATCTGCATCGAGTAATAGAACATCTTTCCCCTGGGATGCTAATGAAATAGCTATATTAGCTGAGGCGTTCGTTTTCCCAACACCACCCTTTCCGCTGGTTACTGAAATAACTTGCACTGGTTTAGGATTAGACATTCTTTGAAGCCCGGCTACCTGGTTTAAACCTAATTCAGAAATAAGCATTTGCTACTTCCTTGCCATAATTCATTTGCGCCATATCTTCATCTAACACAGATTCTGCGCGCTCCATTATTTCTACGCTCCGATTTATTAGGGTATGAGGTCGAGCCACATGTATATCTTCAGGAACACGTTGCCCATCACATACGTATGCAATTGGCAGGCTATGACTAGTCGTCGCACTGATTGCACCGCCAAGACTGGTTGATTCATCTAGTTTCGTCAAAATACATCCATTAGGTTCAAATACACTAAATGCCTGCACTACATCCTCCATACCTGATAAACGAGTTGTTGTTGAAAGCAGCAACATCTTTCTGATGTTCATTGTGTTGCTTTCCAGGATATTCTTTTGCTGCAGTAGCTTTTCATCGTGCTGACTCATACCTGCTGTATCGATAATTATCAGACTACGATCTAATAAATCCTCAAGGACTTTTCCTAATTCTTCCTTACTAGTTGCTACCTTGACAGGAACATCCAGTATTCTGCCATATGTTCTCAGCTGCTCATGAGCACCGACACGGTAATTATCGATAGTTACTAATGCCACATTTCGATTTCCATGACGCAAGGAATATCTGGCTGCGATTTTTGCAGCTGTTGTTGTCTTTCCTACCCCTGTTGGACCAATTAGTGCGACTACTCCACCCTGATCGAGAATTTCATATTGAGGAGATATAATTCTCTTCGCCAAATTACCCATTGCCTGGTGCCAAAGGTTACCCACATCCAAATCACCTGAGAGCTCATCTGATATTTCCTTACACAAAGATGAACTAATACCCATTTTCATCAGTCGCTGGATTAACTCAGCACGATTTGGACTACGTCTTGCCATATCACCCCATGCCAGGCCGGAAAGCTGGTTCTCCAGCATAAATCTCAGGCTTTGTAGTTCACCTCGCATTTCAACCAAGGTTGGTTCCTGGCTCCAGTAGTCTTCTCGTTTGTAGCTGTTATTCCCATCAGATGCTTCACTCACAATCTCATTATCTTTTGTATTCTTATAGAGATCCTCTGTCAGCATCTTTTCATCAAAATCAATCGCAGCTACTATTTCAACACCACCATTAATGCGCTGATTAGAGAGAATAACTGCGTCAGGTCCCAGCTCTGCGCGAACCTTATTTATTGCCTGGCGAATATTAGGAGCAAAATAACGTTTGATATTCATTAAATAATTCCCGATTGATCCATATTCATAGCACTCGAATACCTATTATCACGGCTCATTACGGCCAACACTTGCAACAATCTTTATCTGCTTGTTATCCGGCATCTCTTCGTACGACAATACATGAAGTACCGGTATTGAATATTTTACAAAGCGCGACATCATCGGGCGCAGTGCTGAAGACACCAGCAATACGGCCGGCTGATTCGCCAACTCCTGTTTCTGAGCCGCTTCAGCCAAGGAGAGATGTATTTTCTCAGCCAATCCCGGCTCAACTCCAAGCCCCCCATTTCCTTCAGGATGCATACTATCCTGCAATAACTGTTCCAGTGTTTGGTCAAGCGTTATAACTGGAAGTTCTTTTTCTATCCCATTGATACTTTGTATGATTAATCGACCTAAGGCGATACGTAACAGACCCGTTAAGACGACAGGGTCTTGACTCATGCTCGCTTCTGACGCCAAACTTTCAGCTATCGTGCGCATATCTTTTAGAGGTATTTTTTCTTCCAGTAAATTTCGAAGGACCTTGTGAACAACACCAAGTGGCAGGGTATCCGGCACTAGCCCTTCGACCAACTTAGGATTTGTTTTTGCAAGATTATCCAATAATTGCTGCACTTCCTCGCGTCCCAGTAACTCATGAGAATGGCTCAGTAATTCATTGCTCAAATGTGTGGCAATGACGGTAGTAGTGTCTACAACGGTATAGCCCATGGTTTGCGCCTGGTCACGCTGATTAGGCTCACCTGGTCACGCTGATTAGGCTCAATCCAGACAGCGTCCATACCGAATGCCGGATCTTTTGTCTCAATACCTGATAATTCACCAAAAACCTGTCCTGGGTTTATTGCCAGTTCACGCTCCGGGTATACTTCTCCTTCACCAACAGTTACACCCATTAGGGTCAGGCGGTACACACTAGGTGATAGTTCAAGGTTGTCCCTGATATGTACTGCCGATATAAGGAACCCAAGATCTTGTGTCAGTTTCTTTCGAACTCCCTTGATACGCGCCATCAATTGCCCCCCCTGCTTTTTATCAACCAGCGGAATCAACTTGTACCCGACTTCCAGGCCTATAGTGTCTACTGGCAAGACATCATCCCAACTCAAATCCTTTGATTCGGCTGGTTTTTCATCTTCTGGTTTTACCTCCAGAGGTGTACCGCTTTCATTACTAGTATTCTGTTGCTTATATAAGTAGTAGGCCCCTGCACCTGATACCGCAGCCAGCCCTAAAAAGACCACATTTGGCATTCCAGGCATCATTCCAGATATCCCCAGGATGGCACTGGTAACACCCAGGGAACGTGGATTTTTCAGTAGTTGGCTGGTAATGTGGCCGCCCATATCTTGATCGCTCGATACTCGGGTTACCATAATTGCGGCTGCAGTTGAAAGAACCAGAGATGGCAACTGGGCAACCAAGCCATCCCCTATTGTTAATAAAGTATAGTTCTTCATAGCTTCTGAAAACGCCATGTCATGCTGAATCAGACCGATAGACAAGCCACCGATGATATTGATAAATAGAATCAATATTCCGGCGATTGCATCGCCGCGTACAAATTTGCTGGCACCATCCATTGAACCATAGAAATCCGCTTCAGATACCACCTCAGTACGGCGTTGCTGTGCCTCATCCTGATCTATAACACCCGCATTTAGATCAGCATCAATTGCCATCTGCTTGCCCGGCATTGCATCAAGAGTAAATCTGGCACTGACTTCTGATATTCGGCCAGCACCTTTGGTGACAACTACAAAATTAATGATGACCAATATCGCAAATACAACCAGTCCAACAGCATAGTTACCGCCTATCACAAAATCACCAAATGCTTGAATAACATTGCCTGCTGCAGCTGTTCCCGTGTGCCCTTCAAGCAACACAACTCTTGTCGAAGCAATATTCAGCGCAAGCCTCAATAGCGTTGCCAGTAACAACACGGTTGGAAATGTTGAGAAATCCAGCGGCTTCCTCGAGTACACAGTGGCGAGTACAACAACCATTGCCAGGGCAATATTAAACGTGAAAAATATATCCAGTACTATTGGTGGCATCGGCAGTACCAGCATGGCCAGTATCGCCATAAGCAGTAACGGTGCACCTAGCATGGCGCCTTTAATTGGAATATTGATGTTAGGTAGTACATTTGTGATCGCCATTACACTGTCCTTTGCCTTCGTATTATTATCTCGTTAGTTCTACACAAACTATGAAT
>QIGV01000031.1 GCA_003230085.1 Gammaproteobacteria bacterium | reverse complement strand
TAGGCGCTGTATGCCAGGCCACGCTTTTCGCGGACTTCATTAAAGATGCGCGATACCAGCCCGCTGCCGCCCAACACATGATTGCCGACATAAAGTGAGAAATAATCCGGGTCTCCGCGCATGATGCCGGGTTGTCCCATGAGAATATGGGTTTGCGAGGAGGGGTGCTCAATATTGATTTCCTGGCCAGCCTGCAGGGGGAGGACATCTGGCAGAGGCGGCGCTGCCTGGCCACTGGGGAGCATAGTGACAAGCCTGGCGACCATTTTTTCGGTTGCATTGCGGTTAAGCGCCCCGACAATGACGATGACTGCATTGCGTGCGCCATAGTATTGCTGATGGTGGGTGATGATATCCTTGCGCTCGAGATTATTGACGCTCTCTACTGTACCCAGCGACTGCGAAGCATAAGGATGGTCGCCATATAGTGCCTGGTAAAAGGCCTTGCTAGCGATACTGCCCGGTGACTGGGTCTGGGCACGCAGTGCAATCAGCATGCGTTTTCTCTCACGCTCGAAACTGCCAGCCGGAAAAGTCGGCTTACCCAGGATCAGTGCCAGGGTCTCAAGCGCCGGCTGCAACAATTTATCATCAGTCAGACTTCTCAGGCTAATAACTGCCATGTCACGATGAGCGCTGGTGCCGAGTTGGGCGCCGACATCCTCAAGACTGGTGGCGATAGCGTCGGCGTCAAGCTTGCCGGCACCCTGGTCAAGCAAGGCGCTGGTCAACAGGGCTACGCCTTTATGATCCTGGTCGCGGGCGCTACCAGCATCAAAGATGAACTGGATATCCACCATCGGCAGCTCCGGTGCATAGACATAATAGACACGGGCGCCATTGTCTGTTGTCCAGTGCTCTATCTTTGGAGAAGCGTAGGCGTAGGAAAAAGATACAAGATACAAGATACAAGCGGTGACCCATGCAAGTGTGAATGGGTAATGGTTGTTTTTGAATACTGACATGGCTGCTTTTTTTCCTTTTGTCCTGTAATTAATGTCCATGTCCACCTCCTGCAGGTGCTGCAAGCTGTCTCTGAGTGGTCTCTATAGGGAGTGGTACCAGTTCTGCGATGGTCAGCCGGTCTTCAATTAAATATTTTTTGGCAACCGCCTGTACTTGCTCCGGGGTTACTGAATGGATACGGTCTACGTACTCGTCTAGCAGGCGCCAATCCAGGCCAACGGTTTCGAGCGTGCCAACCTGCATCGCTTGATAAAAGACAGAATCAAGCTGGTAGGTATTACTGGCGACGACCTGGGCCTTGATTCTGGCCAACTCTTTGGGGGTCACTGGCTCCTCGCGCAGGCGCTGAATTTGTTTTCTCAGGGCTGCTTCCAGCTCAGCGATCGTATGACTCTGGGCGGGTGTACCATCGAGCATGAACAGCGTCTCCAGGCGTGCGGTCATGTCATATCCGGCACCAGCACTGGCGGCAATCTGCGTGTCGCGAATCAGGTCTTTTGCAATTCTGGCACTGGCGCCACCGTCCAGTATGCCTGCCAGGACATCAAGGGCATAGGGCTCCCATTCCTCCTGGCTTGTGGTTAGCACCGGGACTTTATAGCCCATGATCAGGTAAGGAAGTTGTGCTGGCGCTTTAACGATAATGCGGCGTAGTCCTTTTTGCTCTGCTTCCAGGCGAGGCTTGGGCGGGGTCAGCTTGCTGGGTTTTAGGCGACCGAAATATTTTTTTGCCAGGCGGTAAACCTTGTCCGGCTCAACATCACCGACAACGATCAGGGTGGCGTTGTTGGGCGCATACCACATCTGGTACCACTGTTTAAGGTCGTTGATTTCGAGATTTTCCAGGTCATTCATCCAGCCAATGACTGGGTTATGATACGGGCTGTTGATGTAGGCGGCGGCAATGAACTGTTCGTAGGTGAGCGATTTTGGTTTATCATCGGTACGCAGCCGACGTTCTTCCATGACGACCCTGACTTCCTTGAGAAACTCATCATTGGGTAGGGTTAGATTACGCATTCTGTCAGCTTCCAGGCGAAAACTTACTGCCAGGCGGCTTTTCTCCAATTGCTGGAAATAGGCCGTATAGTCATCGCCAGTAAAGGCATTTTCACGTCCGCCGTTCTCACTGATGAGACGAGAAAACTCGCCGCTGGGGTGTTTTTTCGTGCCTTTGAACATCATGTGCTCCAGGACATGAGATATGCCTGTAATACCGCTATGCTCATAGCTGCTACCAATTTTGTACCAGATTTGGGACACCACTACCGGGGCACGATGATCTTGCTTGACGATCAGTTTCAGACCGTTTTTTAGGATGTATTCATGGGGCGCTGCCTGCTCCTGTGCAAGTAGCGTAAATGGAAGAAATAACAGTGAGATAGACAAAATCCATCGGCGCATCGTGGGAAATATCCTTATGTTAATTTTTGTTTCTAAACCCAAACCGTATAATATTGGCTGATATTAGACAATAGGATAGCCAGTTAGTTTGCTAATCCAGGGTAGCCATTACAGCTGCCTTTGCCCGAATGAGGCAGATCGCATAGATTACTTTTAAATTGTATAGAGCTCAACATTATTATGTTTGGATTTGGTAAGAAAAAAACCGCAGAGCAGGGTCAGGAAAACGATACTAAAGTATCATTTTTTGCGCGACTCAAAAATGGACTATCGCGCACCCGCACTGGCTTGTTTGGTGGCCTGACGGATTTATTGCGTGGCAAAAAGGCCATTGATGATGAAGTTCTGGACGAAATTGAAATGCACCTGTTAACCGCAGATGTGGGTGTGGACGCTACCCGGAGTATCGTCAAGGATTTGATGGCGCGTATGTCCCGGCGAGAGCTCAGTGACAGCGAAGCGCTCTTTGCCGCACTGCAAGAGGATATGTTAAAAATTCTGGCGCCCTCTGGCCAGCCACTTCAGATAACAGAACAGGCGCCGTATGTGATATTGATGGTCGGGGTTAATGGGGTAGGCAAGACCACGACGATAGGCAAGCTGGCCAGGCGTTATCAGCAGGAGGGTCGGCGCGTGATGCTGGCTGCAGGAGATACCTTTCGTGCAGCGGCGGTTGAGCAGCTAATGGCCTGGGGAGAACGTCATGATGTGCCTGTTATCGCACAACCGAGGGCCTCAGACCCAGCCTCGGTCGTATTTGATGCCTTACAATCTGCTCGGGCGCGCAACATAGATGTGTTGATTGTAGATACTGCCGGCCGGCTCCATACCCAATCTAATCTCATGGAGGAGCTCAAAAAAATCAAGCGTGTCATGGCCAAAATTGATGATACGGCGCCCCATGAAATTATGCTGGTTGTAGACGCCGGAACCGGACAGAATGCCCTTTCTCAGGCAGTCAAGTTTAATGAGGCGGTTAGTCTGACCGGCATTACTCTGACCAAGCTTGATGGTACTGCCAAGGGTGGTATCATTTTCGCGATAGCCCAAAAAACCGGCATCCCGATCCGTTATATCGGTGTTGGTGAGCAGGCGGATGATCTGCGGGTTTTTGATGCCAAAGAGTTTGTTCAGGCATTATTTGATTAATATCAGAGCAAAGAGTAAAGATAAAAGAGTAAAGTGGAAAATCTTCAGCACAACTGTTCAGCGAGTTGTCCACCAGGCCTTCAAATCTTTACCCTTTTATCTTTACTCTTTGCTCTTTACTCTGGTTTTATATGATTAATTTCGATAATGTTGGCAAGCGTTATGCCGGAGCACGCGAGGCGCTGGTTGGGGTCAGTTTTCATCTTGAGCAGGGTGAAATGGCCTTTTTAACCGGTCACTCAGGTGCTGGTAAAAGTACCTTGTTAAAATTGATAGCCATGCTTGAACGTGCCAGCTATGGGCAGGTGTTTGTCAATGGTCAAAATATCACTCGCATTAGCCGGCGCCGCACTCCCTACGCACGTCGTCAAATCGGTATTATTTTCCAGAATTACAAGTTGCTCAATGACCGAACTGTTTTTGATAATGTAGCGCTGCCGTTGGTCATTGCGGGTTACCACTACCAGGAAATACGTCGGCGCGTCAGGGCGGCCCTGGACAAGGTAGGGCTGCTTGACAAGGAAAAGCGCTATCCCGTAATGCTATCGGGTGGTGAACAGCAAAGAGTGGGAGTCGCACGTGCAGTAGTCAATAAACCCCCCTTGTTACTGGCCGATGAGCCTACCGGGAATCTTGATCCTGAGTTATCCAAAGAAATGATGTATCTGTTTGAGCAGTTCAATCAGGTGGGCGTTACCGTGTTGATCGCTAGTCATGATCTTGATCTTATATCGAGAATGAACCATCGGGTTTTTACCTTGGGACATGGCAAAATGATTGCTGACAAACGACTGGTGCCGGCATGACGGCGGAGCAGGAATCATATTCATCGGCGCGCCTGGATCGGCGTGGCGATGGCGAAAGGAAAGGGCGCAGTAGTCGTACCCCGGATTCTACCGGTCGTCGCAGGCACGACAAGCGCCGTGCACCTACTAGAGGGACGCTGAAATCCAAAAGTTCGGCCTATCTCGTAAGTCACCTACAGGCTTTGCTGCATAGCCTGGGCCGCATGGCGCAAAAGCCGGTTTCCAGTGTCATGACTGTGGCGGTGATTGGCATAGCGCTGGCATTGCCTGCTGGTCTGCATGTGATATTGCAGAATTTACAGGGTGTCAGCGCTGGTTGGGAAAACACAGCCCAGATGTCACTATTTCTCAAACAGGATGTTTCTAGCCAGGTTGTGGATCAATTGATTACCAAGCTGGAAGGCTTGCCGGAAGTCGCTGCGGTTGCTCATATTACACCGCAGGAGGCCCTGGAGGAATTTCGCAACAGATCCGGTTTTGGCGCAGCATTGGATACCTTGCAAGAAAACCCCCTGCCGACCGTGCTGGTTATCCAGCCGAAACTGGAATTCAATGATCCACAACTCTTGCAGAACCTGCGCCAGCGTGTACAGGTATTGCCAGCGGTCGACTTGGCGCAGCTCGATATGGAGTGGATCAGGCGGCTGTTTGCCATCATGGAAATTGGCAAGAGGGGCGTACAGATTCTAGGTGTATTGCTATCCCTGGCGGTGCTGCTGATTGTGGGAAACACGATCCGGCTAGCCATTCAGAACCGACGGGAAGAAATTGAGGTACAAAAACTGATTGGAGCAACCGATGGCTTCATCAGGCGTCCATTTCTCTATAATGGTTTCTGGCATGGTTTGCTGGGTGCGGTATCTGCCTGGTTGTTAGTCAATTTATCAATGGTTTTGTTAAACGGGCCTGTAAGTCGCTTGTCCCTGCTGTATGACAGCGCCAGGACCCTCCACGGATTGGATCTGGTTGCCAGTCTGGTTTTGCTGGCGGCTGGGATTTTATTGGGTCTACTGGGCGCATGGGTCGCTGTGGGGCGCAATCTGAGAGAGATTGAGCCGAGTTAGAATGAAATATAACTAATTGAATAATATATTAAAATATATTATTTCCACCGCTTTCCTGCTTTGCCTGCCAAAGATTATTACATCTAGAGACGGGAACTTATCAGGGCATTGGCACTCATATAGGGAGAGTGCTAAAATAAGACGCGTTTGATTGAAAACGGGAGAAAGTATTGAGCCAGAATATTGAAAACACCCTGACCCTGACAACAGGCAGCCTGGAAGCCTATATTCGATCTGTTGGCAGCAACCCTGTCCTGGACGCGGATGAGGAACGTCGGCTTGCGCGCATTTACCTGAAAGAAAACAACCTGGATGCAGCCCGTAAATTGATTGTCTCGAATCTGCGTTTTGTCGTGCATATTGCTCGCGGCTACGCAGGTTATGGATTGCCTCAAGCCGATCTGGTCCAGGAAGGCAATGTAGGATTGATGAAGGCGGTAAAACGTTTCAATCCGGAAATGAATGTCCGTCTGGTTTCCTATGCGGTTCACTGGATTCGAGCCGAGATCCATGAATATATCTTACGTAACTGGCGGATAGTCAAAGTGGCCACTACCAAGGCTCAACGTAAGCTGTTTTTTAACTTGCGCTCGGCGAAGAAAAGTCTGAACTGGCTGGCAAAAGATGAAGTTGAAGCCGTTGCTAAGGATCTTGGCGTGCGACCTGTAGATGTCAGAGAGATGGAGTCCCGCTTGAGCAGTCACGATGCCTCATTTGATCCATGCATGGACCGTGATCACGACGATGAGCGAGCGTACACGCCAGCTGCCTATCTTCAGGATATGCGCATGGATCCGACAACCCAGGTAGAGGAGCAGGACTGGCAGAGTAACAATGCGACCCGCCTGCATCAGGCCATCGGGGATCTCGATGAGCGCAGCCAGGAAATTCTCAAGGAACGCTGGATGACTGAAGATAAGACCACTTTGCAAGAACTGGCGACACGCTACCAGGTATCAGCGGAACGTATTCGCCAGATCGAAAAAAATGCCATGAACAAAATTAAAATGACGCTGGATGCCTGATCGCAGGTGATTTTCCATCAAGCATCTGTAGGAGCGGCTTCCACCCTCCGGGTACAGGTGAGCCGCGAGCCTCATGTCTGTGTCCCGACATATTCACGGCAGAAGCCGCTCCTGCAATCAAATTGAAGCTCAAAAGTCCTTTATAAGTGTCGTAATATCAAGATTCTCCGCAATTTTATCGGCATCAAAAGATTTCAGATAGGGTATCGTTCCGAGCAGCGGCGCGTCCAGTCTGCTGCATAGAGAGGTGATAACTGCTTCTGCCATGAGGCAATCGGGATCGATCACATTGGCTACCCAGCCAGCCACTTCAATCCGTTTTCTCATGGCCTCGAAACTCAACAGGGCATGGTTCAAGCAGCCCAGGCGAATCCCTACCACAAGAATGACTGGCAGGCCCAGCACCTGGGCCAGGTCAGCCACGGTGTGACGATCACTCAAGGGAGTCAGCCATCCACCCACGCCTTCGATCAGGCAAATATCGGCGTGTGCATAGAGCTCCCGGAAGTGTTTTTCAATCTGTTCAATATCAATGGTGATATCTTCTGCCAATGCGGCGAGATGGGGGGATACTGGTAACGATAGCGCATAGGGATTGACCTGGTGGTAATGCAGCGGTTCTGTTGCAAGCTTCATTAATAGTAGCGCATCGTCGTTTCGCAACCCATCATCCAACTGTCTGCACCCGGAAGCGACGGGCTTTAAGGCCAAGGTTCTATATTGCTGTCGTTCGAACGCCTTCAGAAGTCCAGCTGTGACCCAGGTCTTTCCGATACCGGTATCGGTGCCGCAGATAAAGAAACCTTGTATCATAGTTGTTTCCGGGTGTTGCTGCGTTTCAGCTGTGTCAGGGGGATGGTTACTGTTCCTGCTGGCTGGGCGCGTTTTGCCGTACTGTCGGCGGCAGGGATCCAGCAATGACCATAGATGACCTCGTAAGTTGCCGGCAACACGCCATTTTCCCGGAAACCCTCATAGGCCGATATCATTTTTCTGAGTCGCGTTTTCCCTGTCAGGCTGCGTACCCGACCGGCTGTAAAGTTCTGTGCCCCAATTGCCTTGAGATCACCCATAAGTTTGTAGACATCTTCGTAGGTGACCTTGATTTTTTCGACGTCCATCACCGGATCGGCGAAACCACTACGCAGCAGCGCATCGCCTATGTCATGCATATCGGTAAAGGCATTGACATGCGTGAAGCCATCCACGGCTTGCCAGCTGGCGCGCAGCTCTTTCAGAGTGTCTGGTCCAAAGGTTGTAAACATCAGCATTCCCCCGGGACGCAGGATGCGAAAGAGTTCATTGAATGTGTGATCGAGTTGATTGCACCACTGCAGGGTCAGTCCGGAGATCGCCATGTCCATGCAATTTTCCCTTAGTGGCAGAAAATCCACATCACCACAAATATAGCGCTGTTTTGAAAAGAAGCGCTTTAGGAGAGATTGGCGATGGCGTGCCTTGTAGAGCATGGTGTGCGCAAAATCGAGTGACAGGAGCCGTGCGCCCGGATAATTTTTCTGCAGCAGATTGCTGATGAATCCTGTCCCGGATCCGATATCGATAATATGTTCCGGGTTCATGCGAATATAGTCAAGACGTTCTACCATTCTGCTGCCTACCTCGCGCTGCAATAGTGCAGCGCCATCATAACTATCTGCTGCCCGTTCAAAAGCCAGGCGAGTGCGGTACTTGTCCAGTTGGTAGACCTGCATTTGTTCTTCTAGTTTATGTTTCACTGCAGAAGTCCCGTGTTGCTCTTATGAACGCCTCTGGATGTGTCAGAAATGGTGCGTGGCCAGCACCCGGAATGATTGCTGTTTGGACATCGGCTATGTGCTGATCGAAGGCCTGTGTGGCCTGGACGGGAATGATGACATCACGGTCACCGTGGATGATGAGCGTTGGGCATTTGATTTGCACCAGACTCGTGTGTAGATCAACGTTGCGCAGTATGGTCAGGCCACCCTCCAGAGCCTGTGAGCGTGGCATTTCCCGTGTGCTGAGCAGTGCCTGCATGGTACGTATTGTCTGGCGTGAATTGTGACAGCCGTGAGCCTGAAGGGCCAGGAATCGTTGTAGTGTCTTGTCGGCATGGTATTTGAGTTGCTGGGCGAATATTGTAAGCGTATCCGCCTTCATGGCATGGGGCCAGTTCGGGCTGGTGTGAAACTGGGGCGTGCTGGCCACGAGGATCAGGCGGGAAATGCTTGCAGGAAATTGACGTGCAATTTCAATAGCGATCATACCCCCCAGGGACCACCCGATCAGCGTGGTATTTTCCTTTATGAGCTTACCGACCTCATTCACTAGTGTTGGAAGTCCATAACTACCACGCGTTAGTGGGCTGTGCCCGTGACCCGGCAAGTCAATCTGATTCGTGGTGTAATCTTGATTCAGCTGTTCGGTGGTAGAAGCCCAGAATCCACCGTGCATGCCCCAGCCATGTATAAAGACAAGCGGTGGACCCTGGCCCGCAGTTTCGCTGTAGAGACTCATAGCAAAGTAGATAATGTTTCGAGTAAATGGTCGACCTGTGCTTCTGTATGATTGGCACACAGGGTGATACGCAAACGAGCAGTGCCGACAGGTACAGTAGGTGGTCGTATTGCGGTTATCAAAAGCCCCTTCTCATTTAGGGCGTCGCTGATGGTCAGGGTGCGTCTATTGTCACCCAGGATGAGGGGAATGATCGGGGTGATCGGATCATTACCTTGACCAGTCAAATGGTTGCCGAGAGGTAGACCCAGCTGTCTTGCACCATGGATAAAACGTCTACACAGTGATTGTAGACGATCACGGCGTTCGCTTTCCCCCTGGATCAGACTCAGGGCAGCCAGACTGGCCTGGGCAATGGCCGGTGGTAGCGCAGTGGTATAAATATAGGTTCGTGCAAACTGTATCAGATATTCGATTAATTCCACGCTGCCGGCGACAAATGCACCAAAGGTGCCAAAGGCCTTGCCCAGCGTGCCCATCAACACCGGTACATCCGACTCTCCCAGATCATAGTATCCCAGTGTTCCCCGTCCTTCGGGTCCAATGACGCCCAGCCCATGCGCGTCGTCTATCATCAACAGGGCATCTTTGGATTTGGCGAGCATCGACAGTTCAGGCACAGGGGCAATATCGCCATCCATGCTGAAGACGCCATCGCTGATGATCAATTGCTGGTGCTGAGGGGACTTGCCCAGTTTCCGTTCCAGCGCCTGTATGTCCCCGTGGGGATAGCGGTGTAGACGTGCACGGGATAACAGACCGGCGTCAATCAGTGAGGCATGGTTCAGGCGATCCTCATGGATATGGTTACCGGGTGAGGCGAGGGCGCTGATAACGCCGAGGTTTGCCATATAGCCGGAAGAAAACAGCAGTGCTTTCCTGCGTTGGGTGAATGCCGCCAGGGCTTCTTCAAGTTCATGGTGAACCGCGCAATGCCCGCTGACAAGATGGGAGGCGCCGCTGCCCACGCCATATTGTTCGGCGCCCAGATGTAGCGCCCGGATCAGGGCAGGGTGATTGGCAAGGCCCAGATAGTCATTACTACAGAATGACACATAAGATTTGCCGGCAATTGTGACGGTCGTATCCTGAGAGCTTTGCCGTATCCGCCGTGATCGGTAGAGATGTGATTGGCGTTGCAACGCAAGACGGGACGTTATTGTTCTTTCCATGTGATAACTACGGATTCAGCGCCCTTATGGTGTCCCGCCATCCTGGCCAGGGAATGGCCCTAGCCTGTGAGGCATTGCTATCTTTGAGGGCAAGCCTTGCCGTAAATATTGACAAGCTAACTGAGTCCGAAAAGATCACCTGGATAGGGCGCTAGTGAGATCATGCACTCACTCGTTCGCTAATCTCCATTGCTCGACGTTGCTGGGTATCGCCACGGATCTTGAGCTTGAGATCCTTCAGCATTTGCAGATCGTCCTCCACCTTTCTACCTTGCGTCGTGAGGTAATCCCCAATCATGACACCGGATGCGCCCGCCATAAAAATCATGGACTGTAGATCGCGTAGAAATTGTCTGCCACCCGCGATACGGATCTCCGCCTGTGGCAGCATGTAACGAAATACGGCGATGTTTTTCAGGATTTCCAGCGGTGTCATGGGTTGAAAATCACCGAACGGTGTACCGGGTTGGGGAGAAAGAAAATTAAGCGGCACCGACTCGACATTCATCTCGCGCAGCGTGTCTGCCAGTTCTATACGTTGATCAAGACTTTCACCCATGCCCAAAATTCCGCCAGCGCAGACCCGCAGACCAGCATCTACAGCATTTTTGATGGTATCGATATTTTCCTGGTAGGTATGCGTGGTGCACACTTGGTCAAAATAGCTTTCAGCGGCCTCGAGGTTATGGTGGTAATTTTCCAGGCCAATGTCTTTCAGCATATGCGCCGTTTCTTTGTCAAGGACGCCGAGGCTGGCGCAACGGCCAATATCCGAATGTTTTTCCATGGACTTGAAGTAGGCCTTGAGCTGCTCACGCTCACTGTCTGTACGGACCCCCCAGCCTTTGGAGACGACACCGAAATCACTGGCGCCCCACTGCCGGGCGCGGGCGGCCTGCGCGGCAAGATCTTCAGCGGGAATAAAATTGTATACTGGAGACTGTGTCTGATGATGGCCACTTTGGGCGCAGAAACTGCAATTTTCAGAACAGTTCCCGGAGCGTACATTGGAGATTGCACAGACCTCTATTTCATCCCCTCGAAAATGACGGCGAATTCGATCAGCGCCAGCCATCAGTGAGGGGAGGAGCGAGTCGTTTTGACGGATCATCCAGCGGCCTTCCGTTACTGTCATTTCTCCGCCCTTGAGTATGCGGTCTGAGATATTTTCGATACGCTGGTATAGTGGGTCTGTCATCGGGCGTCCTCCAAAAGTAGGCAATATGGAGCGTGGCTGGCCGGATGTCAACCATAGGGACGCACGGAAGGTAAACAATTGCATGGATAGCATACAGTTTGGACTATTCCCAGGAGTCTGTTCCTTGTGCGGTGACTTATGTAGGCCTGTACTGGACCTATGTGATGCATGTCGTGCAGATTTGCCATTTCAATCAAACGCCTGTCGATGTTGTGGCATCTCTTTGCCAATGTCAGAAGTTTGCGGCCATTGTCTTGGCGAGACGCATGCCTACAGACATGTTGTGGGTCTGTTTGATTACCGGCCTCCAGTAGATACGCTGATTCTGGGGCTAAAATACCGGGGCAAGCTGTCGTACGCTCGCTTGTTAGGACGGCTTCTAGCAGAGAAACTCCTCCAGCGGGAAGAGGATCTGCCGGAGGTGATTATCCCGGTTCCCCTGCATTCCCGCCGGTTGCAAGAGCGTGGTTATAACCAGTCCCTGGAAATCGCTCGACCATTAGCGCACAAGTTGCGCCTCCCAATAGATTTTCGTGCCTGTCAGCGACACAGAATGACAGCGGCGCAGTCGACATTGACAGCATCCGAACGGCAACAAAATGTCCGAGGTGTGTTTTCAGTGAAGCCGGGTTTTAAGAAGAAACATATTGCAATCGTAGATGATGTAATGACGACCGGGTACACTGTGGCAGCGTTGGCTCAACAACTTCGTAATTGTGGTGTATCCAATATCGAGGTTTGGATTTGTGCCAGGGCAGCGTTAACAAATACTTGACCGGGGACTGCGGTTGGGATGCCGGGGCAACTGTGTTAGATTCACCACCTTAAAACGGCCGGTGAATATTTGTTTGTTGCCGATAGTCGTTTTTCCATGATTATTTTTCACAGTAAGGGGAGTTATATGTTGTTGCGAATTTTTCTGGCCACAGTTCTGGCAGCTTGCAGCCAAGTGATAATGGCGCGTTCACTGGATGTTAATCTGAATAGTGACACAGCAGAGTTCAGGTTCAGTACGAACCCTTCAAGCAATTCCCGTTTTGGCGAAACTGAAATGGATTTTGGTTTCCTGTATACCACTGACGATGATTATATGGGTATGGCCGGCATTCAGGTTCTGGGTGATACGGGAAGCCAGTCACCGGGTCTAAAGGCCGGTGTTGGTATGAAGGTATTTGGTGGAAGCACTGACAAAGATAATGATTTTTTAGTCGTCACATTAGGCGGTATGCTGCGTTATAACCCGCCTTTTCTTGACAGGTTTGATGTGCGGGCCTATATTAATTACGCACCTAAAATAGTCAGTTTTCTTGACGCCGATAACTTTAGCTACTACGGTATGCGTGCAGGATATGAAATTATGCAGCAGGCCATGGTGTACGTCGGGTATCGTAAGGTTAAACTGGATGCTTCAGATGGTCCCAATGAGACCATAGACAGCGGTATGAATATCGGTGTGGAAATCTATTTTTAGTTGTCTTCTTGATGCGGTTGCTCCGCGCTAAACAATGATGGAACAATGCCTGTTCAATCTTTAACATCATCATATGCCATCCCGGGTGTCCGTGGAAAGCTTGTCGGACAGGGATCTGCAGGGAGTGCCTACGTAAATCATGCTACTACTGTGGCTGGTTCCCGTTTCATGCCGCTCCCAGATAACTATCCTGTAGAGCGAGTGATCGAGGGAGAGCTGCTGGAGAAAAAGGCCTCTGTATCGGGCGCGCGTCAAGGCGAGTTTGTGACTAGATTCCTCCAGTCAGGTGGGTATAACAGTCAGGGCAAGGAGGCGAGGGTTCAATCTTCAGCTGCGATCGCAGCCTACTTAAGTAATGATAGACTGGGTGATGAAAGCACCACAGGTGCTTTTAATCGCTATGTTTAGCAAGCTGTAAAATCACCCTTCAATTAAGGTCGTCCGGTGGTGTTAACAGGACACAGATTGCATGTCGTTGTCGCTGTAATAAGCAGGCGTGACGGGCACGTACTGATTGCGTTGCGGCCCCGGCATGTTCATCAGGGTGGCCTTTGGGAATTTCCGGGAGGCAAGGTTTCAAGCGGAGAATCTGCCCCGCAAGCATTAGCACGTGAGTTGCGCGAGGAACTGGGTATACAGCTTGAAACCGCCCGTCCTCTAATCCGGATTCAGCATGATTATCTTGATCAATTGGTGCTGCTTGATGTCTGGCGTGTCGTCACCTATAGCGGTACTCCCACCGGAAAGGAAGGCCAGAAAATTAATTGGGTCAGCCATGCGCAGTTATCGGAATTGACATTTCCTGAGGCTAACCGATCGATCATCAAAGCCATTCATTTACCATCTTGCTATATGATCACCCCCGAGCCTGAGGATCATGACCATTTTCTTGAGATGCTAAGACGTGTGATTAAAAATGGAACGAGGCTCATACAGTTTCGGGCAAACAATCTAAATGAAGGCGCATACAGTGAGCTTGCCAATCGGGTCATCCGACTGTGCCAGGCGACTCAAACACGTTTATTGCTTAATTGCAGGGTCGAGCTGGCGTTGGAACTGGGGGCGGATGGTGTTCATCTAAACAGCCGACGTTTGATCTCTGCGCGGAACATAGCAAGGCCACCACATTTTCTGCTTGCGGCATCCTGCCACAACAGGGACGAAGTACTGCATGCCAGTTACCTGGATGCTGATTTCATCGTGGTTTCTCCTGTCCTGGCAACACTGAGCCATCCGCAAGCGTGTCCGCTGGGGTGGGAGAGGTTTTATGAATTATCTGAAGTAGCAACCATACCCGTTTATGCATTGGGTGGGATGAGTCTCCAGCATCTAGATCAGGCCTACGCTAATGGCGCTCAGGGCATTGCAGGGATAAGTGCATTTTAGCTGTATATTTCTGGATCGTCTGCAGGTTCTGTGGTTTGACATGCGCTGTCTGGGATACGATGAGATTCATTGGCCCACTGTCCCAGGTCAATCAATCGACAACGTTCGGAACAGAACGGGCGCCAGCGTTGTTTATCAGACCATGTAACGCTGTTTCCGCAGTTTGGACATTTAACAACGTTCATAAGGCGCAACAGGCGAGAAGAAATTCAACATCCCGGTTTGTCTGACATGGCCTTTCCTGCATTTTCATAGTCATAAAACGAACTGAAAAACGATGTTTCCCCCCACTGATTTCGGCAAACAAGTCGGTGTCGGAAGGTAAAGTGATCCGGATCAGTTGGAATGGTGTACTGGCGTCCAGAGTTTGTTGGTAAAAACCGGTTTCAGCAATTTGATTGTCCGTAGCCGCGCTGTCCCGTACCTGGCGCAGGATTAGTTCAATGGCGTTGCGAATGGTGGTGAATTCATCCAGCCAGCCTCGCATGTCAGTCATGCGCTGATCAGCATTTTGTTGTAACCAGTAATGATAGGCCGGCAGGTCAAAATCACAGGTACCACCAGGGATACTGCTGCGCTGTTTAACATTGCTGATGAATTCATTGTCACGGAGTGCCTGCCCAATTTGTCCCTGCTTGAGGTGCAGCTTATCGTTGAGAAAATCCATATCATCCAGGGTTTTATTAAGCTTTTGCTTATCTATACCGGGCATTTTCTCCAACGGGGCCAGATTAGCTGTCTCGCGTTCCAGCTCCTTGATGACCTCGGTTTTAATGTCACTACGCACGAAGATGTTATGAATATCGATTAGACTGGCCAACGCGGCGCGACTGTCCCAGTGAGAGTCGCCCTTCAGAGTATGGTCGGTTTGCTGAAACAGAAATTCGAGCCGCAAAAAAGTGCGTATTTTTTCATTGAGTGGTTGTTCATATGTAATTTTTTCCATACCAGGGGCCCGATTTGTTATATCTTGATTCGGTAGTACCGACTACCGAATCAAGGTTGAAGTAACCACATCAAATATTGCGAGTATTGTCTATTACCTGCTGACGGATGGCAAATGCTTGCCGTAGTTTATGGTAGTGCTTGTCCGGAGCCTGTCTGAGGGTATGCCTGGGAGTATGCCCATGCTCAGGCAGTAAGTGCCAGATATTTCTGGTGTAAATCCATGACCTGCTGGTGCAATGTGGCAAGACTATTATCGTTCGTGATAATGTCATCGGCAACGGCAAGGCGAGTCTCGCGGCTTGTCTGCGCCAGCACTATGGCTTCAAACGCCCGCGCAGAGAGATTGTCTCGCTCCATGGCGTGCCTACGTTGCATTTCCTCGGGCAAATCGATGACCAGTATCCTATCTACCAATGACGTATTATCGGTTTCTATCAGTAAGGGAATGCTCAAGATACAATAGGGCGTTGATAACCTGGCGGCCTGTTTATTCATCTCATCCAGGATTTTCGGGTGCAGAATATTTTCCAGGAGATGGCGTTTCTGGGGGTCAGAAAAAACAATTTCACGTAGGCGTGCGCGATCCAGATCGCCCTGCTGATTAAGGATGTCAGGGCCGAATGTCCGTATGATGTCATTTAAGGGTTCTGCGCCTGGTATGACCAGCTGGTGGGCGAGTTCGTCGGCATCGATGACAGGCACCCCGATTTCCCTGAAATAACCGGCAACAGTTGTCTTGCCAGCTCCGATCCCTCCGGTCATACCTATCAACAACATTGTATCAACAGCCAATCAATCAGGTTAGATTAACGTTGGGGATCAGAGTGCGAACTAGTCGGTCAGCCTGAGATACCCATCCATGTTAGATAGGCGACGGTTATATTCTCACCCCAAAGCAGGGCTATCCAGCCCGCTATGGCGAGATAAGGCCCGAAGGGTATTGGTATGTTTTTGTCGCGCCCACGCACCACGATCATAGCAATGCCAATAACTGCACCTACTATGGACGACAATAACACAATCAGCAAAATAGTTTGCCATCCTGTCCACGCGCCAAGCATGGCCAGAAGCTTGAAGTCGCCATAGCCCATGCCTTCCTTGCCGGTCAGCAGCTTAAATGATTGGTAAACGCTCCATAAGCTTAGATAGCCCACTATTGCACCTATGATGGCATCGTTAGTTGTTGTGAAGACACCAAATAGGCTGATCAATAGTCCCAGCCATAAAACGGGCAGTGTAATACTGTCCGGAAGCAGCTGATGATCAATATCGATGATACTCAGTGCAATGAGAGACCAGGTGAGCGTGAGCCCTGCCAGGCATTCCCAGCTAAAGCCGAAGTGCCAGGCTACGATGGCGCTGAGAATGGCAGTCAG
>QIGV01000201.1 GCA_003230085.1 Gammaproteobacteria bacterium | reverse complement strand
CACTGTAGACACCATTGAGCAGGCCATTGAAAGGTCCGGCGCTGATGCGGGCAACAAGGGGGCAGAAGCGGCCCTCACTGCGATAGAAATGATCAGCCTGCTACGCAACCTCGACTGATCAGTAAAGAGAGTTATATTTAACATGAAAAAAACTCGAAGTTGGTCGCGGCGCTGTGCCGTTCAATCACTCTACCAGTGGCAATTGTCAGGTGGCGAAACGCCCACCACAGACCTGGAGTATCTGGCAGAAGAGGACAGCCGCAAGGTGAACCTGAAATATTTCAAGCAACTGATAGAACAACTGACTACGAAGACCGCGGAAATCGATGGACTCATTTCGCCTGCCCTGGATCGTCAGCTGGCAGACGTTGATCCGGTGGAAAGTGCCATCCTGCGCGTCGGCGTCTGTGAGCTGGCCTATCATCCGGAAATCCCCTGCCGCGTGGTTATCAACGAGTCGGTAGAATTGGCCAAGGTGTTTGGCGCCGAGCATGGCCATAAATATGTCAACAGCATCCTCGACAAACTGGCACGCCAACTGCGCGCAACAGAAATGAAAACCGGCTAGATCGTTCCTCTGAGTTCAGGTGAGCAGAATATGACACCCAGGATAAAAAAACCGCTATCGCCTGGCACTGATGACCAACGTTATCTCGACCTTACAAAACAAATCGTTCTGTCACACCTCAGAGACATTGATTGCCAGGTTTTTTTATATGGTTCAAGGGCGTGCGGAAAAGCAGGATGGGGATCAGATATCGATATAGGCATTTTAGGCGCCCAACCACAGGATAAAAAACTTCTCGCGGATATCCGTCACAGCCTGGAAGAGTCCGTAGTGCCTTACCATGTTGATTTAACAGACTTTGCAGTGGTAAAAGATGATACATTCAGGCAACAGGCCCTTAAAGAGACTGTGAAATGGAAATAGATAAAAGACTGGCTAGAAAACTGGATCAATATCGAACATCTATCAAGGGTTTCAAGGATCTCCTGGCGCTCGACCTGACCCTCTATGAAGGCGTGGTATTGGACGGACTGCAAAATGGTTTGATACAGAAATTCGAAGTGTGTTCAGAACTGACATGGAAGCTCATAAAATCATTTCTGTTTTCAGTACATAAAGTTGATTCTAAAACGCCGAAATTAGCAGTCAAGGAATTTTATCTTGCCGGTCTAGCTGATAATAGCTTGTACGAAAGCCTTGTCCAGATGCAGGATGACCGCAACACCCTGAGTCATCTTTATGATGAAGTAACATTCCAGGAAATACTCACAAAATTAAAACACTATGAAAGTAACATGGAGCAGGTGCTTCTTATCGTCAGCAAACACGTCACAGATTAGCCCGCATAGCACCAGACTACTTCCTGAAAACCTCCTCACATTCAAATAAAATCACTGCAAAAGCAATTTATAAACCGCGCGGTCTGCCTTGGGCACAGTGAGCGTTGTCATTTGATACTGTTCGATTTTAATATTATCGAGCACCACCTCGAAAGGCCCATCCGGATCATCAGCAGCTACAATCACATATTGCTGTCGTGGTTTCAGCAATGTGCTCCTGATCGTCAGCGCCCCATTTTCAAAACGTATAAAACTGCGTCCCCAGGGCGCCGCTAACGGTTCCCCGACAAAGACCCCTTCGCCCGGCCAATGAACGGATTTCCAATAGGCCTCTAAAAGCGTATTACCACGATAATAATGGGAGATCAGCACACTCACCTGGGGAAACTTAGGCAGATAATTGCAAGGCTCAATCACCGTGCCATAACTGGCGGTGAGGCCCGCCTCCAGCCAGCGTAAGGCACTCATCTGGTCGCTTATCCCGGTAAGATTGCCACTCGCAGAAGTGAGATGATCGGCCACTGCCCCCGGGCGATAGGTGTTGGTTTTAATAGCGGGTACTTTTTTCAGCCCCGTAAAATAGAACATGACATCTGTTTTATTCCGAAGCGTATTGCGAGCGCGACCGTTGGCGTTATTCACATAAATTATATTCAGACTACGGTTGTTTCGCCATTGTGAATTGGCAAACAAAAAATCGAAATAACGCACACTGCGCGGCACATCGTTCGTGCGCACCAGGTAGCCCGTGCCCGGGGGGAAGCTGTTATCTGCGGCGATGCCTCTATCAATCAAGGCCCGCACATCACGTTCATTAACACCCGCCAGCATCATCGTGGGCCGCACCCCCAGGTCATCATAAGGCCGTGTTGTATCGGCATCATAAGTAGCCACTGATGCCGTCGTGCTACATTTATCTTTTGACGTGTTGCAGTATTGATCGTCATAACCACCCAGGCCGAACGCACTGGTGATCGACATGCAACCCACCCGAAAAGGCCGAGTCCAGGTCAGGGCATAGGCCTGTATCCCCGCAGGCAAGGCACGCTCGACCTGCGCCAGCAGCGGTGCAAAATCATCCGGGTCAAGCACGGCCCCCACATTAGGGAGCTTAATGTGAATGACATTTTGCGGGGGGATTTTCCGTTGCGAGGCATAGTAGGCGCCCACCGATCGAGAAACGGCGTCGTTGTCATTGATGATCACCGCAAGATCTGCCGCTGCTATAGAAGTGCGCGGGAGTTGAACCAAGGGCGCCCCGGACGCTGATTTTTCGTAAACAGTTATCCGCACCGTCGCTGTTGCGGCCGCACCGTGAGGGTCACTGACCTGATAACGAAACTCGTCATAGCCATTGTAATTCGATGGTGCGGTATAACGCAGCTTGGCATCCAACTTCCCTTTTCCAGGGCCGCTGAGCATCTTCACGCGTAGTACATCACCGTCAGGATCCCGGTCATTGGCGAGCACATCGATTACGACCGTGGCACCTTCTTCTATCGCGATGACATCATCACTGGCGACAGGTGAGGCATTGTCCGGCGCATTCATCACAACACCGGTATCTTCACCGACCTGTGCTGCATCAGTTTCTACCGCATCAGCTTGAACCCGCAATCGACCTCCGGATGAGTCGCCACCGCAGCCAGCCATTGCCAGTAGAAAACCAAGGGCCAATACTCGTATTCGCAGTTGAAGTGCGCGCCTGATAAGCATTTCTAACATGAATCCTGCCTGATATTGATCTAAGGTGCCGGTGTATCAGTCTACTTATATATTAATTACAATGGCTTACTGTTATATACCCAAAGAGAAGTAAAACCCCTATAGGCGCGATAATGCTTGCATCATAGTGTTAAAGCTTATTATAGTATACGGTATGGAGAATAGTGTGGCGTAAGGAGAACGCTAGGAAGTTCGGCTGTGGGAGCACAACCATATCAATGCCAGGTAAAAAGGATTTAAAAATGCGAAGCAATCTGCACTCGCGAAAGAGAAAGTCAATTAAACAAACCTCTTGGGCCATGGCGATGGTCATCGCACTAGCGTTCGGTTCGACAGCCACCGCTAATGCGGCAGGAATCGGTTTTGATCTTGACCTGACCGGCGGCTTCGACAACGGCGTACATCCGTCACTTTCATATTCATTCGGTGGCATCACGGTGGATATCACCCCATTCTCGTCTCTAGATCCAGACGGCACAGCGTTTCCCACATGGTCTGCAGTAACCGGTCCTGGCAGAGGGCTTGCCCACACAGAAAAAGGAATCGGCGTAAAAACATCGCACGGCAATAAAAACCTGAACGGTCAGACCCCGATGGAAGGAATAAGGTTTAGGTTCTCAGACACCACATCAGGGATTCCAATCGCCGTCATTTTGAATGCTATCGATTTTAGAAATATCGCTGCGGGTCAAGATGATTTCAATTTGACGCTTTCCCCCCTTTCAAGTCCAGGCAATATTTATATGGACGAAGCCATCCTGGCTAATGGCTGGTTTACCCTGGCTGCTGCCAGCGCAATAGGTTCTGATTTCATGCTTTGGGCCGACGATAGTAATGATATATTTCGTGTCGCAGGTCTCGACGTCACCGCCGTGCCAATACCCGCCGCAGTGTGGCTGTTCGGAACAGGCATAGTTGGCCTGCTCGGATTTGCCCGTCGCCGCAAAGCAACAAGCGCACCCGCTTAATTCTCGTCATACCGGGTCTGCCCCGGTTTCCATCGCAAATAATCTTCTTTGTCCCTTCTCCCTCCGGGATTTATGCCCCTTGAGGGTAGAAGGTCAGGATGAGGGGATACATAAAACAATGCCTTATCTTTATTGATCCCCTCTCTCCACCCCACTCAAGTGATACAATACCCACACCCTCCATATGAACCACAACCACCCACAACCATCCAGAGCCCACATCGGGTTCCGCATCCTCGCCGTACTCTGGATGACCACCATCTTCATCGCCTCCAACCAATCCAGCGTCCTGCCACCATCCCTGTTCTCAAACATGGACAAACTCATGCACATGGGTGCCTACGGCATCCTAGGTCTGCTTTTTCTACTGTCACTCAAACAGTGGCGCAAGCGACTGAGCTGGAAGACAGTCTGGCTCATCACCTTAGCTACAACCCTCTATGGCCTGAGCGATGAATTTCACCAGTCCTTCGTGCCGGGTCGCTATCCCAGCCTGGGGGATATCGTCGCCGATGGAGTGGGTGGGTTCCTTGCTGTTGTGCTGGTGTGGTTTATGGCGTGGAAAAAACAAGGTAGAAAATTTTATTAGTTACCATATTATGATATGACCTTTTAAGTCGAATAATAAGAAGTGGGAAAATATTTAGTAAACCCTCCACTGTTTTTGGAGCATAGTTCGAAAGATTGTAAATCCAGGATTTTTATGAGAGAGCCACTATCAACTTCCTAGAATCTGAATATGTTTGGTATTTTTAAGCGTAATACCTATGTTAAGAATATTGTGACGCTGATGTCAGGTACTTTAGCGGCGCAAGCCATTATGCTGGCCTTTTTCCCCGTTCTGACGAGACTGTACACGCCAGACGAGTTTGGTGTTTATTCAATATTTATAGCTATAACCGGGATTCTGGGAATGGTATCAAGCTTAAAATACGATCAGGCAATTATGTTGCCAAAGTCAGATAAGGATGCATTAACACTTGCCTGTCTTTCTGCTTCACTCACAATTGTGACGGTTGCTATAGTAACGATAATAGTAGTGTTAGGTGATGACTACCTATTAAGTAAGTTTGATGGCAGAAAATATGTTGTTTGGTTGATACCTGTGGGAGTGTTATTGACCGGTCTACTTCAGATATTAAATGCATATTCAAGCAGGCACCAGAAATATAGGGCTGTTGCGACCGTCCGTGTCATCAACGCGTTGTCAATAACCAGTGTTCAGGCAGGGAGTCGATATTTTTATAAATTGGACGGCTTAATAGTTGGGAGGCTATTAGGTGATGTGATTTCTGCTTTCTTGCTGATCAAGCTTCATATAAAACATAAAACATTGCAGTTGAAAGTGCTAACTCTGAGGCGATTTCGTACAAACGCCAAGCGCCATGAAACCTTTCCGAAATATCAAAGCTTGACGGTGCTTTTGAATTCAGTTTCTCAAAACATGCCGGTTCTGTTTTTCGGTGTTCTTTATTCAGCAGAAATAGCAGGGTTCTATGGTTTGGCAGTTAGGGTGTTGCAAGCACCAATTAGTTTGATCGGTTCTTCAACAAGAGAGGTGTTTTATCAAAAAGCATCTAAGATGTTTGCTGCTGGGGAAGATATTTTCGAGCTTTACTTTAAAACGACAATAGGGCTTGTAAAAATATTTGTTATTCCATTTTTTGTGGTTTTGATTTTTGGAGAATCATTATTTTATTTTATTTTTGGAGATGAGTGGCGTGTTGCAGGAAAAATTTCTCAGCTACTTATATTGTGGTTTTTTATGGGTTTTATTATCTCACCATCTATAGCGACGTTCAGTATATTAAGACTCCAAGATGTACAAATGAAAATCGAGATAGTTTCGCTATTTTTCAGGGTTGTCTCAATATTCGTCGGTTATTATTATTTTGATTCTTATATAGTTTCAATTGTACTTTTTATGGTTACTAGTGTGGCTGATAACATTTATTCTGTTTGTTTTATTTATTATAGATTAAGGTCTAATCCAGCTTGCGTATGATCTACCAAGTTTGAATAGTTTCTTTAGTTTTATACATCTAATAAACGTCGCGGATATGTTGTGTGCATGAGAACAAGTATATATTTAATTTTGTGAGTTATTTATAGATTGGCAACATTAATAGGGATATATATGACTAAAAAAATAGCTTTTTTTTTACCTTCACTTCGTGGTGGTGGTGCTGAGCGGGTTATGGTTGAACTTGCACATAACTTATCTATGAGAGATGTGATGGTTGATATTGTGCTAGCTAAGGCAGAAGGTCCCTATCTGTCAGGTTTGCCAAGTAGCATACGCGTCATTGATTTAGATAAAGATAGAGTAATTAGATCACTATTTTCTCTCGTAAAATATTTGAGTAAAGAGAAGCCAGATACGATATTTTCAACCTTGAATCATGCGAATGTAGTAGTAGTCTTAGCTAGGATCATGTCGGGATGTCGCTCTAGAGTCGTATTAAGACAGGCAAATACATTGAGTAATAATCTTAAAATAGAATCAGAATCAGGCTTCATCGGGAAAATATTACCATATTTTATTCGCGCACTTTATCCCTTGGCCGATTCACTGATTGCTGTGTCAAATGGTGTGGCAGAAGATTTACGTAATGAAGTGAGTGTGCCACCAGGTAAGATAAAAGTTATCTACAATCCTCTGGTTGGTCAGCGTCTTTACAAAGATTCTGAAAATGAGTTGCCCCACCCTTGGTTTCAGTCAGGAGAGCCACCGGTTGTCCTTGGCATTGGTCGGTTAGATAAAGTAAAAGATTTTCATACGCTCATTGATGCATTTGTACTTTCAATAAAAATCAAGTCTATACGGCTTGTTATATTGGGGGAGGGGGAACAGCGGGATGAATTGCAAGCTAAAATTGACGCATATGGGATTGGTGATCTAGTAAGTTTGCCAGGTTTTGTAAATAACCCATTACCTTTTATGAAAAAGGCGGGTGTGTTTGTATTGTCATCGATATCGGAGGGGTTGCCTGGTGTCCTCATACAAGCGCTAGCAATAGGGACGCCAGTAGTGGCGACTAATTGCCCAAGTGGACCTGACGAAATCCTGGAGTCTGGGCGATGGGGTGCTTTAGTGCCAATTGGTGATCCTTTGGCTATGTCTGAGGCAATGGTAAGTGTAATCGGTAGTAAGCAGGAAAGGCCAATATGCGAGGTTCGTGAATATTGTGAAGACCGCTTTGGGGTTGATAGTGTGACAGAATCCTACATGGAAGAATTATTTCCAGGGAAAAAAATATTATGATTACACTTGCCAGTGGTTTGACTAATGCAGAGTAATACCTCTCTACAGCTTGCTATCGTGGCGCTTTTTACTGCTCTAATGATGATAATTCCGTGGGAAGAGCTGCAGGGCTGGAAGTTTGTTGATCGCTTAAATTACCTTAACTATTTCTTACATGAAAAAAATGTACTCGAATATAAGAATTTTGACAGGGTGTGGGACTTTGTTTTTGGTGAGGTGTTATGGCATTATTCCATACGATATTTGATTTATGAGCTGAACATTTCGATACAGACGATCTTTCTGTTTATATCTGGTTTCTCCATTGCTACTTTCTCCCTGTTTCTAACGCGTAAGCATAATGCAGTTTACCTGCTATTATTGATTAACCCGCTATTTGTATCGTTAGTCATCTCTCAGTTGAGGATAGCACTAGCATTCTCCCTGCTTCTTGTCGCCTATATGAATCGTAAAAAGGTACTGGTTATATTGCTTACAATAGCGGCTATATTTATACATACCGCGACCATCCTTTTTATTGGCATTTATATTGTAGTAATGTGGTCTAAAAAAATCCTTAATGAAGAAGGAGGTGGTAAAGCAACTGTTTATGGCTTGCTCTTTTTTGTAGGCATCATTTTGTCGGTTATTTTAGGGCCACTTTTGAGTGAGGTGTTAAGCTATTTTGGCGACCGGAGAGCCGTGACCTATACAGGCGACGCGTCTAGCAGTTTGTTATATACGTCGTATTGGGCTGGGTTGTTGGTTTTGTATGCATTTCAGGATTCCTCATTTTATAAAGATGACGTTAATCTCTATTGTATTGTCATTTTATCGCTGGTTTCATTTAACCTGGTCACTGGCGGTTATACCTCACGCTTTATCGCAGTATCCTTGCCTATGATATTTTCCTCAGTGCTATGTATGAAAGGTAATGCAAAAGTTGTAAGTTTGGTTTTGTATATAATATATGTGTCTTTTCAATGGATATACTGGCTCCCTGTGCAAGTAATATAGATGTGTGGTATAGCTAATGTAATATAGAAAACATCCGGGTTGGAGTTTGGCTCAAAAGTATTATTACTATTATATCAGTTTTTCGTTCCGGGACTGATGCCTGAATTGTTCAGTCAGGAAAGAACAGCTGCTATGCATTTCTCTTTACCAATATTCATTCTGGCATGATGGCTATTACCATGTGTGATTTTCCTGGGTTATTTATGGTGGATATTATTTGATTAAAGTTGCACATATTATTAGTGGGTTAGGTACGGGCGGTGCAGAGTCAACATTGTTGCGGCTGTTGTCGGCCAGTGAAGAATTGCGCGAAGGGTCTATCGTTATTTCTCTCAGAGACAAGGGAGCGATGGGTGAAAGAATTGAAGCACTGGGCGTTAGTGTCTGCTGTCTGAATTTGAATAATTTTTATGATATTTTCACCGCTGCTGTTAAGTTAAGAGGCTTAATTAAAAAATATGAGCCCAATGTACTCCAGGGATGGATGTATCATGGAAGTTTCGTAGCATTTCTGGCGAATTTATTGTCCAGGCATTCAATGCCTGTATTATGGAATATACGCCATTCACTTTATGATATCGGCACTGAGAAGCGGGGAACCCGATATGTAATCCGTATGGGCGCTTTTATTTCAAAATATATTGCGCAGATTATTTACAATTCTAATGTGAGTGCTACACAGCATCAGGTTTATGGGTATGCTGCTGAGCATAACGTCATTATACCAAATGGCTTTGATTGTGATGTCTTTACACCATCGACAGATATACGGCGAAAATTTCGCTCAGAGTTGGGGATCACAGATGAGATCCTTATAGGGATAGTGGGGCGCTATCATCCGATGAAGGACCATGAAAACTTTCTCAAGGCTGCTTCAATTATCAAGGCTAAAATTGCCAGCTCAAGATTTGTTTTAGTAGGAGCTGGGCTGACTGAAGAGAATCGTTATCTCAATAGCTTAATAGAGAAATTAGGATTGGCTAACTATGTTTTTTTGTTGGGTGAGAGGAGGGATATTCCTGCAATCATGCCAGGCTTGGATATTCTGGCATCATCATCATCATTCGGTGAGGCATTTCCCAATGTCATCGGTGAAGCGATGGCTTGTGGTGCCCCTTGTGTTTCCACTGATGTAGGCGATGTGGCCATGATTATTGGAAATACAGGTGAAATAGTGCCTGCTAAAGACTCTGCTGCGCTGGCAGAAGGTATCTATAAACTTGCATCACTATCTGACAATGAGAGATGTCTGCTTGGCTTAAGAGCACGCAATAGAATTATTGAGAATTATGATCTCTCAACGGTTGCCAGGGAATATGAGAAATTGTATCAATCTGTTATCTAGGGAGGTTCTGATTTATTTATTATTGAGGGCGGAGCTTTGCGGTGACCTGGAAGCGAGTGTTTTTAATCCATGGTGTTATTGGATTTTGGTATACACCGGAATGAAAACAAAAGAAATAACCGGGGCTACCATAAAAAAGGGTTTTTGAATGTGTGGGTTGGCAGGCGCGATACAACTTAATATTCGTGATGATAAATGGCGCGATAACCTTAAAAAAATGGCCTCGGCTATCAGACATCGAGGGCCGGATGATGAAGGTGTATGGTTTGATTCTCAGGCAGGAATTGGTCTAGCACATACGCGCTTGTCTATTATAGATCTTTCAGTTCATGGGCATCAGCCCATGAATTCCGTTTCTGACCGTTTTATTATTGCCTTTAATGGTGAGGTCTACAATTTTTCTTCAATAAAGGAAGAGCTTAGGGGAAGTGGCATTGAATGGCGCGGTCATTCCGACACAGAAGTGATACTTGCTGCAATAGAAGCATGGGGTTTAGTTGTCGCATTAAAGAAATTTGTTGGTATGTTTGCTATTGCGCTATGGGATCGGAAAGAAAAGGTTTTAAGTCTTGTCCGCGATCGTTTAGGTATTAAACCGCTTTATTATGGCTGGGTAGATGGTGCATTATTATTTGGCTCGGAACTAAAGGCATTAAAAGCGCACCCGGATTTTGGACCAGCTATAGACAGAAACTCATTGGCTCTTTTCTTGCGCCATAACTATATTCCTGCTCCGTATTCTATCTATAAAGGGATATACAAGCTAAAACCAGGGCATATCCTGAATATTAATCAGGGCAAGCATCTGTCTCAGGACTCGGTAAATTCCATCTGTTATTGGGATGCACGATCCATCGCGGAATCAGGGCAGGCTAATCTTTTTGAAGGGTCAGAGGAAGAAGCCAGTCTAGAGTTGGAAAAAATAATAATGGAATCTATTGGCCTGCGTATGATCGCAGATGTCCCCCTGGGCGCTTTCCTGTCCGGCGGTGTTGACTCTTCAACTGTGGTGGCGTTAATGCAGGCCCAAAGTAATCGACCAGTCAAGACGTTTACAATTGGGTTTTCTGAGCAAGATTACAATGAAGCAGAGCATGCAAAGGCGGTAGCAAAACATTTGGGTACTGATCATACTGAGCTATATGTAACGCCAAATGAGGCATTATCTGTTATACCTCGGTTGCCATATATTTTTGATGAACCATTTTCAGATTCTTCACAGATACCCACCTTACTGGTTTCAGAATTAACCCGGAAACACGTCACTGTTAGCTTGTCTGGTGATGGCGGTGACGAGTTATTTTCAGGATACGGGCGATATGCAGCTACACAAAGAATCTGGACAAAAATTGGCTGGATGCCAGGATGGTTTGCACACGCAATAGCAACTCTATTGACCCACACACCAAGCTGGATGCTAGATGTTATACCTCGGCATGTCATCCAGAAAATAAGTGGTTACGGGCGCGCTGGGTCTGCCAGCGACAAATTAAAAAAATTGGCCGAATTACTGGAAGCACATCAGCTGGTGAATTTATATCGTGCAATGATTTCGCATTGGAAAAATCCTCAAAAAATAGTAATAGGGGGTATAGAACCCCCAACTGTGTTTACAAGTAATAATTCAATGGCTAATTTAAGCGATGCGGTATCTCGCATGATGCTTCTGGATACAATCTCTTATTTACCAGATGATATCCTAACTAAGGTTGATCGCGCGAGTATGAGCATTGGTCTGGAAGCGCGTGTACCTTTGCTTGATCATCGTGTTGTTGAATTTGCCTGGAAATTGCCACTATCTATGAAAGTTGGTGGCGGTGTAGAAAAGCGTGTATTAAAAAACGTCCTTTACAGGCATGTGCCAAAAAAACTATTAGATCGCCCAAAAATGGGATTCGGCGTCCCTATCAATTTATGGCTTAGAGGGCCTTTAAAAGACTGGGCAGAAAATTTGCTGGACGAAAGTTCTCTGAAAGAGCAGGGTTATTTTGAACCGGGTCCTATTCGTCAGAAATGGAAAGAGCATCTATCAGGTAATCATGACTGGCATTATTATTTATGGGATGTGTTGATGTTTCAAGCTTGGCTGGCGGAGCAATGAGTGGTGGATAGGTGTTTATTGGCATATAGGTATATATGCTGATATGAACTGCATCTTTATAGATAACTGAAATGTCAGTGGAAGTATTATCTGTTTGTCTGGCTTTGTATATGAACTCCTGTTGGGGGAGGGGGCTTATTTTCAGTCAATGCCCCTATATCTCCGAAATTGCTTCCTTTGACGGGCACCATAAATCCCTTGGCTCCTGGTGATTCGCTCTCGAACTTAATGGTTCCAGGCCTTTGCCATGAATTATTGTTTGCTATGCTGTTTTTGGTATATACAGTACCAACACCGATATTGCGCTCAATAATTGTATCGCCGCCCGCCCAAAAAGCTGCGACGCCATTGTTAAAAGATGTATTGTTGTAGAACTTTACCCCTTTCCCTGAATTACTAGTAAAACCGAGTTTGAGATTATTGTAGCTAAGATTAAACTCAACCACAGTACCGTTGCTGGGAGGTAGACCTCCTGCTTTAATACCCATCCCATTGCCTTCACCGGCTCCATTGTCATGGACAGTGTTGTAAGCAACATAGCTGTTCGTCGATCGCCATGTATCGATGCCGTCGTCGGAGTTGCTGTAGACTCTGTTTTGAATGACCTGGTTGCTATCACCACTTGAGATCGATATGCCATCCGCATTACCGCCATTTTTTAATCCATCGGTAAAGAAGCCGACATCTGAGTTGTCATGTACCAGGCAATTTGTAATGAGATTGTATGAGCCTTCTTCTCCATACGGGAATTTTTCATAGGCACTGAATACCTGGATGCCAGAAAGGGCATTGCCATGAACGTGAAGGCCTTCCACGATATTGTAGTTGCTGCCGATGTGAATACCCTGGCGGGGCATATTACGAATTTCTAGACGACGTACAGCGGTATAGTTGTTACTAATACGTATATGTACCCGAGCGCCACGTGCATGACTTGAGCCGTCCAGAATTGCCCACTCTCCCGGGTAACTTTCATAGGATATAAGGGCGTTCTGTTTCCCTCCTGAAAAAAATAAGTTATTTTGAATCGGGTATATGCCCCCCCGTAAAAATACGACATCTCCCGCTTGTGCTTTGCTGGCCGCAGTATAAAGATCACAAGGATTCTTTTCACTACAGGTTGCTGCAGTGGCAAATGGTTTGGCGTATAGAGTTCGACCTGAGCTAGTAGTTGAAGTTGGCGTAAGCGTATTGATGACGCGCGAGAACCACTCTTCTTCTATAAGTCGCTGTTCTGCATTGGCAGAACTCGCAATGAGCATGGCCAGAAGAATGAATTGGCACAAAAAGATATAGTGGAGTGTTTTATTTGTCTTAGGCTTCATATTGATTAGCCTCGATAGGAAGGGCCCATGAGTACAACAAAAGTATGGCGCCACTATTGAAAAATGAATTTCTAGCTATTCAAGATTAAGGGTTGTGCATGCATGTGTTTAATTATAACCGTTTTAGTCATCAATTATTGATCATCATGATTTCGAAGGGAAAATAAGTAGATACAAGATAAAGCAGTAGCATGAGCGCATGGCACACAGGCTATTTAATCAATAAATTGGCTAAGTTACTGGAACAGGTAGCTGTAAGTAGGCTATATTAACCGAGGAAATATTGTTCCAGAATGCCAGGTTCTCTCCTGCTTATAAACAGCGGGTATCCTGAAAAGAGCGGAGAACCTCTTAATTAAATCTTTCAGCGTGACTCTTTCCCAGGTGGATATCCAATAACTGATTGATTCTCCTGCGGTGGTTTCCGGCATACCGCTGCGCTTTAGCCGGGATGACGATTCACTCAGAGTGAGCTATAGACTGATTGGTAAATCGAGACAATGGAATGAAAATAATACTCTTTGCGAATACCGATTGGTATCTCTATAACTTCCGCTTGTCCTTGATCAAGGAGTTGCTTGGAAAAGGGCTCGACGTTGTCCTGGTTTCTCCACCGGGCCATTTTGTATCACGATTGCGTGCCACAGGTTGTCGCTGGGTCGCTCTACCGATGGATCGTCGTAGTATCAATCCCGGTAGTGAGGCGTTAGTGGTCAAGCACTTGGTAAAGATATACAAGACTGAGCGGCCGGATCTGGTGCATCACTTTACACTCAAGTGTGTAATCTATGGAACATTGGCCGCGAAGATTGCTAAGGTTCCCGCGATTATCAATGCGGTAGCAGGATTGGGGTATGTATTTACCAATGATGGATTAAAAGCCAAGCTACTACGACCTTTGCTGAAGAGCATGTTTAATATTTGTTTGAAGCATAGACCCGGACGCCTGATATTGCAGAATTCTGATGACCATAAATTTTTTCTGAAAAACAAACTAGTCAACGAATCTCAGGTCAGAATAATCCATAGCTCGGGTGTTAATGTCAGTGACTATATGAATGACAGCAGTCGGCATGAACAGCGGCATCGACCGTTGCGGGTATTAATGGCAGCGCGTTTATTATGGGACAAAGGGATACAGGAATACCATGATGCTGCATGCATACTGAAGGAAAAATATCCTGCTGTTGAGTTTCTTCTTGCAGGTGCTGGTGATACAGGTAACCCGACATCAATACCGGATAGTGTTGTTTCAGCATGGAAGAGAAGTGGCATCATTACGCCTTTAGGTTATGTCGATGATATGGCTGAATTGTTAAATGAAATCGATATTTTTGTACTGCCTTCTTATCGGGAAGGTATCCCCATGTCTCTTCTAGAGGCCGCTGCCAGTGGATTGCCGTTAGTGGCAACGGATGTGCCAGGTTGCCGCGAGGTTGTAAGCGATAATGTCAACGGCTTGCTTGTACCCAAACAAGATCATCGTTCTTTAGCAACTGCTATCCAGCGTTTGTTAGATGATCAGCATTTAAGGCGCGAAATGGGGGCGTCAGCGCTTAGGAATGTAATGGAGAGATTTGATGAGAGGATTGTTATCGATAAAACGATTGGTGTCTATAGAGAGCTGATTTGTGTTTAACTGAACTGCCAGGCGCGCGGTATTGGTCTTTTTGTTTTGATTATTTAAAGCCACATAGGGTGTGTACTATTGTAAACCCTTTCAGTAAGAATCTTATGGTTGTTTTCCTGTATTGTCTTTTGTTGAAGTGGTGTCCTGGTTTATACGCAGGTTTTCAGCCACTGTTTCCCCCTGGAATATATGTAAAATGAATAACGCAAATGTGACTGGGCCAAACGTCGTTTGGAAGATATCGATGGTCATGTGGATGGCCTTCGGTCTTATGGCCGTATTACTCGCGCTTTTATTCCAGGACGGCTTGACCAGCATGTTGGCTGCGTGGAGTAGCAAGGAAGAATACAGCCACGGTTATCTAATCCCCATTATTACGCTATTTCTCATCTGGCTGAAGCGGGATGAATTACAACAGGTTTCTTTTGAGCGCTCCTGGGTGGGTGTGATTGTCGTTCTCTTGGGTGTCGGCATCTATTTTTTGGGCGAGCTCAGCACCTTGTTTATCATCGTGCAATATGCCTTTTTGCTGACCCTGTATGGTCTGGTGTTGGCCTTGATGGGGTGGCGCGCGTTCAGGGTGGTGTGGGTGCCGTTGTTGTATCTGTTGTTCATGATTCCCCTGCCTGACTTTATTCTCAATAACCTCTCCAATGAGTTGCAGTTGATTTCCTCGAAGCTGGGGGTGGCGTTTATTCGCGCCTGTGATATCAGTGTGTATCTGGAAGGCAATGTGATTGATCTGGGGATCTATAAGCTGCAGGTGGCGGAGGCGTGCAGTGGCCTGAATTATCTCTTTCCCCTGATGAGTCTTGCCTTTCTGGTGGCTTATTTGTTCAAGGGGGCGTGGTGGAAGAAGGCGGTGATCTTTTTGTCGAGTATTCCTATTACGATTGTGATGAACAGTTTTCGTATCGGTGTGATCGGGGTGCTGGTGGAGAACTGGGGTATTTCGATGGCGGAGGGTTTTCTGCATTATTTTGAGGGCTGGGTGGTCTTTTTATTGTGTACCGCCTTGCTGGTTGCAGAGGTGTGGTTGTTTGCCCGTTTTAGTCTGCCCAGGCAGCGTTTGAGTGAAGTGATTGGACTTGAGTATCCGGCACCGTTGCCGAAGGACACGGTTTTCAGGTCACGTGGTCTGACGGGGTCGTTGATCATGACGATACCCGTGCTATTGCTGGCCCTTGGCGGTGCCTCTTTTGTGACCGAGCGGGTGGAAGTGCCGCCCGAGCGTTTGGCCTTCGAAGAGTTTCCTTTGACGGTTGGGGGTTGGGAAGGCAGCAATGATTATCTGGAGCAGGAGATTATCGATGTGCTCAAGTTCGATGATTATGTGCTGGCCGATTATCAGGATGAACAGCGCCGCCGGGTCAATTTTTATGTGGCCTATTATGGTTCGCAGCGCAAGGGCGAGTCGGCTCATTCACCACGTTCTTGTATACCGGGGGATGGCTGGCAGATTGCGAGCCTGACACAACGTGTAATAGAAGGTGCTCGGGTCAACCAGTCCCCGCTCAGAGTGAACCGGGTGGAGATCAGGAAGGGCGAGTATAAACAGGTGGTGTATTACTGGTTTCAACAGCGGGGAAGGGTGATCACCAATGAATTTCTGGTGAAATGGTACTTGTTCTGGGATGCGTTAACGAAAAATCGCACGGATGGTGCAATGGTGAGACTGACGACACTGGTACAGCCGGGAGAAGATGTTGAGAAGGCAGATGCCCGACTCCAGGATTTTACATTGTCAGTGACCGGTCAGCTAGGAGACTACGTCCCAGGATAAAAACAGGGGCGGAAAAACCGGGGTCACAGAAAAACCGGGGTCAGACTTCAGTTTCTCGTGTTTACACGAGAAACTGAAGTCTGACCCCGGTTTTTTTAGGCCATTTTTCTGAATTTATGGAAATCCTGTATAGAGTCAATATCATTTTTTTCAGCTTCCTGCGCTCGATATAAGTCGCACCGAATTTGTAAATTTAACCAGTAGTCAGCAGAAACACCAAAGAATTTAGCTAAACGAAGCGCCGTGCTTGGTGTAACCCCTCTCTTTTGATTAATAAGTTCATTTACTCGCTGGTAAGGCACATGAATAGCATCTGCCAAATCACGCTGACTAATTTCCATTGGAAGAAGGAACTCTTCCCTCAACATTTCACCAGGATGCGTGGGTTTTCTATGTGTTGGAATTCGCATATTGCTACCTCTTAGTGATAATCAGTAATTTCCACATCAAATGGGTCTGGCTCACTCCACTTAAAGCAAACCCTGTATTGAGCGTTTATTCTTATACTAAACTCTTTTTTTCTATTACCAGATAAGCGCTCAAGGCGATTGCCCGGCGGCACCTTAAGCTCTTCTAAACTTAGAACAGAATCAAGTTGATCAAGCTTTCTCGTGGCTACTTTCCATAATGAACCAGGACAAAGCTTCCTGGCATTTTTGGTGTTTTTGCCATTAAATATATCTTCTGTTGCTTGATTTTTGAATGAAACAATCATCGCTGCAATGATAGCACGGATACCATGCTATTCAAAAGCCCAAAAACCGGAGAAAAACCGGGGTCAGACTTCAGTTTCTTGCTAGCAAGAAACTGAAGTCTGACCC
>QIGV01000153.1 GCA_003230085.1 Gammaproteobacteria bacterium | reverse complement strand
GAAAAACGCCGGGATGAGCTGGGCAAAATGGCCAGAATATTTAATGCCATGCGAAGCAATCTGGTTAACCGTGAACGGCGCCTGCAGGCAATTACGGAACATAGTATTGACGGAATGGTAGTGGTTGATGAAACCGGCAGGATTGAATCCGCCAATCTCGCCATGGAGCGTATGTTTGAATATTCAATTGGAGAACTCGTGGGTCAGAGCATCAAGGTCATTATGTCTTCACTGGCGCTCGAAAAACATGATGAATACCTGACGAACGATATCCAGACTGGCAAGGAGATGGTCATTGGCAAGACCCTTGAGGAGCTTGGTTGCCGTAAAAATGGATCGACTTTCCCCGTTGAAATATCAACCAGCGAGATGTGGATTGACGACCGACGCTATTTCCTGGGAGTTATCCGTGATATTACCATCAGGAAAAAACGGGTAGAAGCGCTTCGCCACCAGGCCCTGCATGATGCCCTGACCGGGCTGCCCAACCGTTCATTATTGGAGGATCGAATTGAGCAAGCAATAGCCGTCGCACGGCGCGAGGGTAACACCGTAGCCATTCTTTATATGGATCTTGATCGTTTCAAGGAAATAAACGATACCCTGGGCCATCATTTTGGCGACAAGGTTATACAGCATGTGGCTACACTGATGCAGAATGTGCTGCGAAAATCAGATACCTTGTCACGTCTGGGCGGAGATGAATTCTCCATATTGCTGTCGGGTGTTGATGAGGCGGGCGCAATGGGAATAGCTACCAAGGTGCGCAATTCACTTGGGAAATCTATTACGCTGGATGGTCATACCTTACATTTGGGTGGCAGTATTGGCATCGTATTATACCCGCACCATGGTACGGATGTGTCCGCCTTGATACAACACGCAGACGTGGCGATGTATGACGCCAAGGGGAAGGATGCAGGTATTGCAGTTTATGATTCGGCCTTGGATCATTATAACTTACGCAACCTGGTGCTCATGGGAGAGTTGCGCACTGCCATTGAAAATGAAGCGTTTGAGATGCATTTTCAGCCTATTATCAACCTGCAAACAGGCAGCATAACCAGCATGGAAGCCTTGGTGCGTTGGCCTCACCCGAAATATGGCTTGATGTTTCCGGATATGTTTATACCCCTGGCCGAACGTTGTGGCCTGATCCAACAACTGGGATTGGTGGTATTGAAAAAGACGCTGGGAGTGTGTGGTAGTAATAGCAAGGTACGCGATAGGATTAACATTGCAATCAATATGTCAGCGAAGGATCTTCAGAACCCTGAGCTTCCGGATCAGGTGGCTGAAGTACTTGAGCGTACCAATATGAAACCGAGTCATCTTAAACTGGAAATTACCGAAAGTGCTATCATGTCCGATCCGGGTTTGGCGCTCAGCATCATGGAATCCTTAAGTACTATGGGTGTAAAACTCGCTATTGATGATTTTGGGACGGGGTATTCATCTTTGGCTTACCTCAAGGAATTGCCGGTCAGTGATATCAAGATCGATCGCTCATTTGTCATGGACATGCTGACCGATAAGAATAATGCCATGATTGTGAAATCAACTATTGATCTTGCACACAATTTGGAACTACGCGTTATTGCAGAAGGGGTAGAAGATCGTGAAACATACGATGAGCTTGTAATTTTAGGATGCGATGAGGCACAAGGGTATTATATGTGCCGCCCGATTCCAGTCGAGGAATTAGTAGAATGGATTAGAACTTCCCCTTGGGGCTTGGCTAATAAATCCTGAGACTATATTCGAGTTTCCCAAAGGGTGTAATCGCATAGCGATGCCTGTATTATGAGGCATAGCATATTAGGCTTGTATATAATTCTCTGTATAATTTTACATAGAATCGCCCCTTCTCCCCTCGGAGCCTAAAGAGCCTTGTGCTCTCTATGTTTGGCTTGCACAAATATTCTCAAGTAATCTTATCCAACAGGCGAGAACGTTAACGCAACACCATTATTGCACCAGCGCTGCCCGGTGGGTTCCGGGCCATCTTTGAAAACATGACCCTGATGTCCACCGCAGCGTGCGCAGTGATATTCCTTGCGTGGATAGACCAGTTTGAAATCTGTTTTGGTTTCCGCATGTCCTTCGATGGCGGTCGTAAAGCTGGGCCAGCCCGTGCCACTGTCAAATTTCATCTCTGAGGTAAACAGTTCCAGCTCGCACCCCGCGCAGCTGAAGGTACCCTGACGGTGTTCCTCATTCAGTGGGCTGCTATGGGAGCGCTCGGTGCCTGCTTCACGCAGGATATAATATTGCTCCGGCGTAAGCATTTCGCGCCACTCTGCTTCAGTCCTGGTCATTTTCTCAATCACGGTTTCTCCCTTGCGTCTGCTGGCAAAAATATGAGGAGCCACCATCAACCCGCCGGTAAAACTGATGGCTCTCAAAATAAAGTGGCGTCTGTTAATCGTGTTTTTCATTCATCCTCAGACCAGAGTTCCTTGAGTCGCTGATCACGTCCACTCCCTTGCCGATAGCGCTGATAATGCGTGGGGTTCTTGTGATGGAAACCCTGATGATAATCTTCGGCGGGATAAAATTCGATTAATGGCATAATTTCTACAGCGATGGGGGCAGGAAAAGGCTTACTGCCTTCCAAAGCCTGTTTCGATGTAATCGCTTGCTGCTGCTGCCGCTCGTCATGATAAAAAATCGCGGGCCGATACTGGTTTCCTATATCACAAAACTGGCCGTTCTCATTCGTCGGATCGATATTGTGCCAAAAGACCTCCAGCAGCTTTTCATAAGTGATGCTTTGCGGGGTAAAGGCCAATTGCACCGCTTCGGCATGTCCGGTATCACCCTTGATGACTTGCTCGTAAGTCGGATGACGGGTATGCCCGCCGGTATATCCGGACGTAACGGTCAGTACTCCTGACGTTTCAACAAAGGCTTCTTCCACACACCAGAAGCAACCGCCCGCAAAAGTTGCGTATTCTACCTCGGTATTCTCAGAATCATTTTTAGTCATTTTTCTGCAACGGTGCGAATTTGAATTACCAGACCGACATCGCCTCTTGGTATGTTCTCATACTTTTGAGACAATAATAGCTTGAGTTGGTTTCACAAGCCCGACAAAAACAAAATTGTTAACAACCATAACAGACCTCCGACGACATGATGCAGATCTGTAAATAAACCACCCTGCAACAAGCAGGCGGAGTATTATTGTAGGAGGAGAATCCGCACGCCGGGCAACCACCATCGTACGCTACGCTTCGGGCAGCCACTATTCGCCACATACCCACAATTTAGAAGAGGAATTCCTCGTGCTGGAAGGTATTTTTTCAGATGAAGTGGGCGACTATCCCGCAGGAACTTATGTACGCAACCCACGCGGCTCATCTATGCCAAAAGCGGTCACCTTAAAAAAATGGGAGACTGAAGATAACTTAAAATAATTTTATGAAATTAAATCGTCATGCGAAATCTGGCAAGCATATCTATGATGTCCGGCTGTGACGGTAAGACACTCGCCGTAAGGAATGCAGCCTAACTCGCTTTAGACTTATGTGCTATGCCCATGTCACGGACATATTTTTCCATGATATCTTTCACTTTTCCTGTCGTGTAAGGTTTTACAATAAACCCTTTAGCGCCCATATCCAACGCTTTTTTTACGTTGTCCATGGTACTATGCGCACTGACCATGACGATATACTGATCCGGGTTTTTCTTCTGTAATTGCGATAGTACTTGAAAACCATCTTGCTCAGGCATTTCGATGTCAAGAAATACAATACTCGGATTAAAATTCCCGTATATGCGCATGGCTACACTGCCGTCGTGCGCTGTTTTGATGACCGAATATTCCAGATTTCTTAGAATGGTAATCAATAATTCACGCGATGATGAATCATCATCAATGATTAAGATGGATTGGTGTTTCATGATATTAACTCTTTATTGTTGTGTACGTATATGGACCACAGTTTTTCACTTTACGGCGCTACTCGACCGCTGACAAATCAACCTTCGCTCCAGTGATGTTTGCTCCTTGAGATTTAAGTTCCTTCAGTAATGGTAGTATGTCGCTGGTATCTTTGTTTAAAATCCTGGCTTCAATTTGTCCAGCTGAGCGGCCTAGCTCAGGAAAACCAAACCCACCTGATGATCCTTTCAGTTTGTGAGACAGGGAACGAAGCTTATCCCAATTATTTTGCTGATGTGCTTCACTCACTTGGTCGAGTATTTCCGGCAACTGCCGGATGAATTGATTCACGAGCGCACAATATGCCGGGTCTTGCTCAAGCGAATTTATATTATTGTCTGTAGTATCTGATGAACTTTCTGATTTCTCAAGATAACGCGCCAGAACACTGAAAAAATGTGATCTATCAATAGGTTTTGCCAGAAAATCAACACAGCCTGCCGCAAGGCACCGGTCTCTGTCTTCATTTCTGGTATTGGCAGTCAGTGCAATAATGGGTTTGCTATAACCAGTTTTTCGTAACCATTCTGTGGCTTCCAGCCCGCCCATTTCCGGCATCTGCAAATCTGTCAGAATCAGGTCGTAATCATCAGCTAGCGCATGCTCGACAGCCGCCCTGCCATTATTCACAGCCGTAATAGAGATGTCGGTTTTGCGCAGATAAAAAGCAATCAATTGCTGGATATCAGGATCATCTTCAGCAAGCAATATATGGCCCGTTAGCGTCACAGTTGTTTTTAGCTCCGGTGCAGATAACTCAGTGTCCGCTATATCGGGGTATTCATAAAGCAACTGATTGGTTTGAATAGGGCCAGTAGCAACCGTAGCAGTAAATCTGCTACCTTTTCCAGGGTTGCTTTCAACAGTAATTGTGCCACCAAGTTCGTTGGCCAACTGCTTGGATATATATAAACCAAGGCCGGTACCGCCATATTTCCTGGTTGTTGATGAATCCGCCTGAGTAAAGGACTGGAATAATCTACCCTGTTGTTCTTGCTCTAAACCTATACCGGTGTCAATAACTGAAAATCTCATTTCATTGAGCTCAGCCATATAATCCACAATAACTTTCACGTGACCCTCTTTTGTAAATTTGACTGCATTGCTACAAAGATTCAGCAAGATTTGAACAAGCCGTGTAGGATCAGTAGAAATCTTATCGGGCAGGGGATATTGATATTCGACATTAAAAGATAAACCTTTGTTTCGAGCTTGCATTTCGACTACAGATTGAGTTCTATTCAGGATCTCAAAAAGAGAGGTTGATACAATCTCGATTTGAATTTTCTGAGATTCTATTTTTGATAAATCCAAAATATCATTTATAATTTCCAACAGGTGTTGCCCGGTTCGAATAATCGTATCAACGGCTATTTTCCGGTTGTGTTGTGTTAAATCATCTTCACGCAGAGTTTCAGAAAAGCCGATAATGGAGGTAAGCGGCGTTCTGATCTCATGGCTCATGTTTGCCAGAAATTGACTTTTTGCCTTGTTTGCTCCCTCCGCCTCACTACGCGCATCTACAAGCTCAGCAGTACGTTGCGCAACGATGACCTCCAAATCACGGTTTTGCTCGTTGACATATTTATAAAGCTCATGGTTTTCTATCGCATTGGCAGCGTTGAATAGAATCATTGATAAAACACGGAGTAGCGAATCCTTTATATCAGCCGCCGGCCGGTCAAGGAATCCAATAAACATTCCCCTGATACGCGAGCGGGTTGCAAGGGCATGTAGTATTACGCTATAGCGATGATCATGTGCACGAGCGACAACGGCCCTGGTCTGCGTCAGGGTCCAGGCGAAAGTCCCCTGCTCAATCTGGTAATTAATTTCTTTTTGAATATAACTTTCATCAGAAGCGGGGGAATAATCGTAGAGTTTGAAATCCTGATCTTGCTCATCCACTATCAGGAAACCCAGCATTTTGAAATTGAATAGCGGCTGCAAACGTGAGCGTATTTCGGATAGAATTGAGTACGGATCAAGCTCTTGTTTCGCAGTGGTTTGTATATCAGCCAGGCTGGCGCCGATTTCAAGAGCATCTACAAACCATTGGCGCATATCATCCGAATTATGAGTATGCGAATCATGATCTATGTTTATCTGCTCAATCTTGTTCATTAGGCTGCAATAGCCTGAACAATATGCATAGCATCCATGTATTGATGCTCCAACTGTTTAATGGTCGGCGATAAAATACTCTCCGGGAGGCCTAATTTTTGCCACGCGTCCTGGTTTAATGGTGGTACATAGCGTTCTCCACTGGAGCCTAACTGCATGGAATTGGCGATGATATCTGCAACATGAATCAGAGAGGCATCAAAATGATGCGCGCCATCTAACCGTGGATGACATGGTTTATGGTGATATGCTACTGCATTGGTCGTTGATTCAGGTAATTGCCATTGCCGTAGCAACAACCCTCCCACATTGGCATGATCGAAACCCAGTATTTTATATTCCGCTTCATATAATAATGTATTGCTGGTTTCGCTTTCTTGCAGTGCTTGTTGGCACAATTCCGGTATTTTCATAAACATGATGAGCCGTCCGATATCATGCAGCAGTCCAGCAACAAAAAATCTCTCCACATTATTCTCACGTCGATAAGTAGCCAAAATGCGCGCTGTAACACCGCATGCGATGCTATGCTGCCAAAAAGATTCCATGCTCACCACATCATCTGCCATCCCATCGAACATTTCGATTACTGACGTGGCCAGAGCCAGGTCACGAAGTTGCTTAGTTCCAATGACCGTTACGGCCCGTGTGATGGTATCTATCTTCGATGGAAATCCATAAAAGGCGCTATTAACGATGTGCAGTAAACGGGCGGTGAGGCCGGGATCTTCACTAAGGACATGGGCGATGTCCCGGTTTGAGCCATGCGGGTCATTGACGGCTTCATTTAGGCGGAGATAAACCGTTGGAAGCGATGAAACGGTTTTAACTTGTGCAACAAGTTTTTCTGCAGTCCATTTCACTGGTGTTTCTCCTTGCTCATAAGAGCAATATATTCACGCAGCCGAAGTTGAAACAAATCCGCCATTGGCGGGAATGACAAGTCCGTATGCTGGAACAGTTCACGCATTTTATCTTCTGCTTTCTGTTGGATAACCGGGTCAACATGCTCTGTGACATTAGCACCGATATCCTCCTGGCTTATTTCTTCAATATTTGCAGCGATGACTCCCCACATTCTGAAGATATCGATGTGTTTTTCATTAATTTCGGTGCCGGCCCGCAACAGGACACGACCATTTAGGTGAGCGGCGTCTTCCGCTAGTACCATGCCGGGCTGTAAATCGTCGAGGTTAATGCTAGGCATTATTGTGGTCACTCCTTACGCTCAGTAGCGTTTATCCTGAGTGAGGCGATGAAGTCTGTTTCAGGGATACGGACTGGCTGTAGAATACGAGAGATATTGTTCGTTTTAAATACCTGCTTTCAGGTTATCTTCTTCAAAAACCATATGGCTTTTATATCGTTAGTTATATCGACATGATAATGGAGAAGTTTAAGAATATTTAGGGTCAGAAAAAGGATAAAATGTAGGGGTATTATCGCGTACGCTAATTTTTAACCTGGCCCCGAATATCTCAAATCACCTATATAATATTTGTCACGTTTTTCTATGAATGCTATCGTACAATACTGTTAGCTGTACCTACATCAGAAACTACTTGTAAGAAAAAACATTATGAAAATGGATGAATCACTCAATGTGCTTGGTGAACCGCTGGTCACATGTGGAGAAAACCCCATAACAGGTTTTTTTAGAGACGGTAAATGTAATACCTGTAATGAGGATACTGGCTCACATACGGTGTGTATTGAGGCCACCAGAGAATTTCTGGAATACTCAAGATTCAGGGGAAATGATTTATCGACACCCATCCCGGAATTTGGTTTTAAAGGCTTGAGACACGGCGATAGCTGGTGTCTATGCGCCGCCCGATGGCTGGAGGCCTATGAAAGCAATATGGCGCCCAGAATCCACCTGACAAGAACCCATATAAAATCTTTGGATATTGTCCCGCTGGAGTTACTGAAAAAATATGCCGTGGATTTAAATTGAGAAAAGGCCTAACTCTCGCCCATACGCCAACGCTCAGCATCCAGGCTATAAAATGATTCCCCGTTTTTAAAGTACTCCACACGCAGCGGTACTGCATCACCGATTGCAGGTAAGGGCGTCGGAAATAGTAACCGCACTTTCTGCCCATCTTTTAATTCAACCATGCCCATACCGAGTGCAGGTTTCGCGGTAGATCGATTATCTGATGAAATATCGATTACTTTAGCACTGATATACCTGACTTCTAGGATGTCATCCAGGGAAATATCCTGAGTCATATACCAACCCCACGTCAGAATACCGACCAGAAAAATAACAGTGCCTGCTGCCTGCCAATCTCGATGAGCAGTCGCCCAGTTATCAAGAAATTTTTTCATCGGATATCTATTCATGACATCAGATGCGCTAATTCATTTCAACCTGAATGCCACGATCATTACCACGCAACTTAATCTCGGCGTCATAAACACTGTCCCGTACAATCATACTCAGATCTTCTTTTTCTATTATATACTCAACCAACTGAATATCCGCTGTCAGGCGTTTTAAATCAGCCTCAACAGTGCCTTTGTCCGGCCATTCGCCATACATCATGTAATGTTCAACCATCATTATTTTCAATGGCCAAACCTTACTCATAGCACTCGCCTTCATACTATTCTTCAGCGCCTTCCTGCTGACGGAAATCGCATCCAGGCGCCTATTCATCTCGACAACTCTTTCTGGCCTGCCGGTGTTATCTGCAAGAATCTGGCGGTAAAGATGCTCCACCTGCTCCATTTTCGACGCCAGCACATTAGGTGCCTTAAGGGTATTATTCAATAGCAGATTCTCTGCCTCGAACAACGGCAGTCCATAGCGAACCTCATCATCCGCCATTTCAGCCCACCGGGAATCTTTCATTTGATCCAGTTCTATCACTCTCTCAAAAAGTGCGCGTGCTTCATTGTATTCCTCACGGCGCTTGAGATGTTGTGCCTGGTTAAAAATATCAGATAAATCTGAGTGCTGTGCCAAAGAGGACTCATTCTTATTAGTATTAAACTTCAGCACCGCCAACTTGCTATTGAGACGCTTCGCCGCCTCGGTACCAATATATTCAAAGGCCTTGTATATTTCCTGGTAATCCAGATTATGAATATCCATGGATGCTGTCGACACATAAGTGGCGTCGTCCGGCAGGTGTAGGGTCAATGTTAATTTAACGAGCTCAGCAGGACCGATCAGGAATATATCGAGATTAAGATCGCCATCAATCACCTTGGCGCTATCGTCATCTTTTGCTATGAGAAAATGCCCACCCTCAGTCAACTCAACCAGGGCCGTATCAACAACCGCACGGGTCATCTCTGCCTTAGTGAGGGGATACCAATTGCCATTTTCTATACTGGCATGGGGAACCACTACCAGTGATTCAGCATTCACAACTGTGCTTAAAAGACAGCCAAATATACAAAATAGAATGCGCATCACCCCTGCCTTCCCTCTGTAATGGCGCTATAAATATTTTCAGGCCGCGTCATATGCTCTCATCTCCCAGTTCATAAGAGGCTATCGGCACACTTCATAGGGAAATGTAGGCGCATGAGATGGAACCAGCAGCACATACAGTAGTATAGTGACAACTTCGCCATTTAGATGACCATTCTTACTTTTAAAGATAAAAGGAAAAATCATGCATCACTCTCCGTCACACCACCGAGGTAAATTCCTGACCACATTCTGCTTGTTTCTCCTCGCGCTGTTCTCAATGCCCACTATGGCGAGTGAGCTTAGCCAGGCAAAAGACACCAAACTGCTAAAAGCTATCAATGGCGATCACCGTAGCGCAAAAAATAGCGCGCGTGATCAATACCGCAAGCCGCTGGAAACACTCAGCTGGCTAGGTTTAAAAGATGACATGACGGTGGTTGAGATAACCCCCGGTGGTGGGTGGTATACCGAGATTCTTGCCCCCTACTTAAGGGAGAAGGGCACCTTCTACGCCGCCGGTTTTGATGCCAGTTCAATAATAAGTTTTTTTAGCAGCAACGCTAAAGCGTTCAATGAGAAACTTTCTGCCAACCCTGCCATTTACGATAAGGTCATTATCACCGAGCTGGCGCCCCCTAAAAAAACCAGGATTGCACCACCAGGCTCAGTTGATATGGTACTCACCTTCCGCAACGTCCATAACTGGGTGGGTGCAAAAAACAGCGATGCCATATTAGGGGCAATGTTTACTGCCCTTAAACCTGGCGGCATACTCGGCCTGGTTGAGCATCGCGGAAACCCCGATATCACACAAGACCCCAAGGCTAAATCGGGCTATGTCAATGAGGCCTACGTTATCGTACTAGCGGAGAAGGCAGGTTTCAAACTGGTAGAGAAATCAGAGCTACTGGCCAATTCAAAAGATACCAAAGATCATCCCAAGGGAGTCTGGACGCTGCCACCAACACTACGCCTGAAGAATAAAGACCGTCAGAAATATCTCGCCATTGGTGAGAGTGACCGTATGCTGCTAAAGTTCATCAAATAGCACGAACACTATTTATTGACTAACAACATCGAATTTAAGAGGTAATTAAACACCATGTACATCGCAATGAACCGTTTCAAGATTGCACCGGGAAAAGAAGATGATTTCATCGAGATCTGGAAAAACCGCGATACCTTTCTCGATACAGTACCCGGCTTCAAGACCTTCAATCTACTGCAAGGGGCAAAACACAACGATTACACTTTGTTCGCATCACACTCGATCTGGGAATCTTTAGGCGACTTCGAGAATTGGACCAAATCAGAGGCCTTCCGCAAGGCTCACGCCAATGCGGGTGGCTCGAAAAAAGATATCTATCTTGGCCCACCGCAGTTTGAGGGATTCGAATCGGTAGTGTAAAACAAAATAATAAAGGAGGCGATGTGCTTGATGTTTTCAAACGACGCCGTTATATACCAACTGCCTCGGATGTTTCCCAACCTTTAATAAAAAACCCGCCACCACCGGACATTTCGATCATTTTCTCAGGTTTATCTGCCAGAAATTCATCAACTGCCTTTGTCGCACCCGGACAACTTGTAAAACCATAATCGTCACAAACAATAATGCCACCTTCATTCATCCTCGGATAGAAAAATGCGATGCTATCGTGTGTTGGCTGGTATAAGTCAACATCAATATGTACGAAAGCAAACGTTCTGTCGCTGACGTCTTCAAATCGATCAGGTATCCAGCCCTTCATCAGCTTGCATCCACCTAATCCACCCAGGTTCTTCTTAACATCTTCAATACCGATACAAAGAGCCCCCTCGTCCCAATGTACACCGTCGCCAGAACCGGGCTCGGACAGTCCCGCATAAGAATCAAACATGTAGTGAGTTCGAACATGCTGTATACATGACAGGTTTACTTTACCTATTAGATAGGAACTGGCGCCCTTGTATACACCACACTCGGCGGTATCTCCGGGAACCTTACCTACTAATCGCATAAGCTGATACAGCATCCAGCGGCGATCTGTATTCGCCCCCCGTATCTCATCAAAACGATGGAGATAATCGTTGAAAGATTGGTCTTCCCACCAGCTTAATTGTGGCCACTTAAACCTGTACCTTGGCAACACTGTCTTTCCGATTTTTCGGAGAAGCTTGAAGCGTAGAAGTTCATCCTTTGGATTCTTCATTACAAGAAAAATAATTTTTAATATATTAATCATACTTATGTTTTCCTATTACGCCCCATCAGCATTACTATTTTCCAATTTAAAGTACAGGGAGAATTATAACCTATTCCCCAAGCAACCGCGAAACCACCAACACTACAGCTTGAGAATAATGGCCGCATGCTACTAAAGTTTGTTAATTAATACGACGATATATTGATTGGCCAACAACTTCGAATCCAGGTAATATTCTAACATCATGAAAACAACAATGAACCGCTTCAAGATTGCATCGAGAAGTAAAAACATAGCCATCATACCCGCGTGCCTCATGATACTCTTTTTATCAAACGTTTCAGCCAATGAAAAAGACCGGGGAATAAAACAAGAGAAATTAGATAAAGCCTGTGAAGTCGCGAGAGAAAATAAACTAGCGCCTTTACGACAACAGAATATTGAAGAGTGCGTTAATAAAGAGGGAAAGGATAGATCCTATTGTGAAACTTTCTACAGTGATTATGGCGCGCGATCAGGAAACCGGGCGCCATTGTTTTATGATCTTCCGAAATGTGAAGAAGCATTTGAATACCGCAATAGCTACCGTCAAGCTAAATAAATCACTCCGCATCAAGCTAACTGCTTTATGTCATCCTACCAGTAGCGAATGGTTTTTAGTTTTTTCTAGCATCTGAGCTACTGCTGCTATCAACTTTTTCTCGACTGCTTGATTATCTTCTAACTTGGCGCTGTCGTTGCTGAATGTCAGATCCCCATTTGCAACGTGCTCCATGAGCTTCAGGACCAGGTCTTCTTTTTTGTGATGGCCATCCATATACCTGAAAGCATATTTCTCAAAAGGAGCGATGTTTATTCGGTCATGTATCTCATTTGTCACCCAGAATCCTGGCATATTTTGGCATTGGTATCGGACAAGATCAGATACTTTAGGATTAGCGCTCAAAGTATTGGTGAATTTTGGGGCTTCAGAGCTCAGAGTAATCAGACCAGAAAACACTATACGCATCGTATTATTAATTAGCTCCGCTTCAATCTCACCAACCTTCACCGATGGTATTTTTTTATTAGACAAACTCACTAACTCATCGAAAGATAAAGGCTTGTTCCAATTTTCAGCGAAACTGTACATAATCGCTTTTTCTATTGGAGATGAAGAACAAAGCTTATTATTTTTGTTGCCCTTAAAAAAGAAACATGATACCTCAGTTGAATCACTGATTTTTACTTCAGATAAAGGTTTTTCTGGCACCAGCTTCAGCTCTAAGTAGAATTTCTTAATAGAATCCGCCCTCGGTGAGCGGTTAAGTTTTACGGTATTTTTACACAATATCGTCCTGCGAAATCTACGATTATTGATGAAATCAAGATATTGCTCACTGCGGATAATGTCATTAACACCTTTCAGTTTCTCAGACACCTTGGCAGGGATGTTGTCATGGAACATGCATGACAAGCTTGCGTCGCCCACATATTGCAAGGAATTATTAGTCGCTTTATCCATGAACTCACTAAAATAAAACTGCGTATTATTTTCTTCCAAATACTCATGATGTAAAAAATAGTCAGGCTGCTGAGAAAGTAACTCAGCTTCTTCCTTAAGCATCACTGCATATGGAGAATTCGAGTCTTCGAGGCTTTCAATCACAGCATCTAAAAATTGCCTTGATTGCTGTGCTTTCTCTTCAATGCCAGTGAAAAGTTCTGAATGGTAAATCATCATATCCCTAATACTCCTTACCATATTCCAACCTGGCAGGGTGTTATAGCTGATATATGCTATTCCATTGTCTGTAAGTAGTGACCCGCAAATATCAAAAATAGCCGCTTGTACAAAATCCGGGACCCAGGAAAGTACGCCATGAGCAATAATATAGTCGAATTTTCCAAAAGATTCGTTGAGATCGGTAATAGAAGCGCAGCGAATCTCAATATTCTCAAGGCCCAATCCTTTGATTTGAGCGTTAGCAGCATCAGTCTGCACCCTTGAAAGATCAACCCCAACAGATTTACTTTCTGGATGGCGGGCAGCGACTGGTATGAGATTACCACCAGTAGCGCAACCAAGCTCTAGTATACGAGCGGTATCTAGTTTCGGTGGCTTCATGCCAAATAGTAAACCTATCGTGCGTAAATGCTCTGGATTTGAGAACGGAACAGGAGAACTCTCATATGGCACTTCATCATATGTATTGAGTGTCTGGCTTGCAGTAAGAGTATAAGATTCAGACATAGTGACCTTCTCTATAAGGTTTAAAATTAGGCTATTCAGGAAAATTAGTGGGTAAAAATATAACGGATTTTCAGCTAAAGAGATAGCTTTGAGAAGATGGAAATGTCGAACAACCATCAATCAAAGAGAAAGGAACAGGATGCAGATCATTTGCGTACGGTTTTCGGGCCTGCCATGCCGCTGAAATTACTTTGTATCACGCACTTGGGACTTTAACCTTACAAAATATTACCCACGAGTTTTTCTGACGAGGAAAATAAATAGAGCTGCTTCAAGACCAGCCCAAGCTTAATCTTATCACCAACTCTGGCATCGGGCTTCCCAGGTAAGCGTGCAACCATTGGCTGGTTCACGGCATTATCGCCTTTAGCCCGAAGGCTATCTACTTCCCCCGTAGTGATATGATTTTTGAAATATAGAAGGTATTCATGCCCCAGAGACTCAATGCTTTCGATTTCGACCTCTATCTTCGCATCAGCATCAGACGCATCGGGATGGCGGAAGGCTTCGGGACGCAGACCAGCAAACAAGGGTTTGCCGATATACTTCTGCAACGCTTGGGTCTGTCTGGCATTGAGCGGCAGTTGTTGTTTCCCCCAGCAGATGGCAAGACGCTGATCCTGGACGGGACGCAGCGCAATCTTGAATATATTCATACCGGGGTTGCCGATGAATTCAGCGACGAAGATGTTGGCGGGACGCTCATACAAAATTTGCGGTTCAGACACCTGCTGTAACCGCCCCTGATTAATGATGGCGACGCGGTCGCCGAGGGTCATGGCCTCGACCTGGTCATGGGTAACATAAAGGGTGGTGGTCTTCATGCGCCGCTGCAGAGTAGCAATTTCGTTGCGGATCTGTAAGCGTAGTTTTGCATCAAGGTTTGAAAGAGGTTCGTCCATCAGGAATACCTTTGGTTCACGAACAATTGCACGACCCATCGCGACTCGCTGGCGTTGACCACCGGAGAGCTGCCTGGGTTTATGTTCGAGCAATGGCGTCAACCCTAACAATTCGGCGACTTCGTTAGCGCGTCTTTGAACTTCATGCTTGTTGAGTTTCATCATTTTTAGCGGGAATTCAAGATTGCGCCGCACCGTCATGTGAGGGTAGAGGGCGTAGTTCTGGAATACCATAGCAATATTGCGCTCCTGCGGTGAGCAGTGATTGACGATTTGGTCATCGATAAGCAGTTCGCCTGAGCTGACGGTTTCCAGCCCGGCCAGCATGCGCAGCAGGGTAGACTTGCCACAACCGGAAGGGCCGACCAGCACCATTAGCTCGCCATCACTGATGTCGAGGTTGAAATCTGTGACGGCACCGGTGCCGTCATCGAAAACCTTACTGATATTTTTGAAGTTGACTGTGGTCATGAACTCTCATTATTTTATATACCCCTCACCCTAGCCCTCTCCCGAAGGGAGAGGGAATTTCCGTTTATCCCTTTACGCCGGTTGCTGCTACACCTTGCACAAACCATTTTTGGAAAATTAAAAACAACAGCAACACTGGCGCCACCATCATCACACCAAACGCAAAGATATCACCCCACTGTAGTGGCGGCAGCGTAAAAAATGCGGCAATTCCCAACGGTAGTGGCCGCACCGCTTCACCGCTAGTCACCATCATGGGCCAGAGAAAGGCACTCCACTGAGTGAGAAAAGTAAGGATGGCGACGCTGGCGAAGGCGGGCTTGGCATTGGGGACGATGATGGAAATAAACGTTCTCAGGACGCCGGCACCATCGATGCGCGCCGCTTCTTCCAACTCGCGTGGCAGACCGAGGAAGAAGGTGTAAAAGAGATAGATGGAGAAGGCATTAGCGATGAAGGGCACAATCTGGACAATGTAAGTATCGCGCCAACCGAGCAGCGTAACTTGATAAAACAGCGGCACGGCAATGGCCTCTAGCGGGATGATCAAGATCATCAGCACTAAACTGAAGACCATATCACGACCACGCCATTGCATACGGGAGAAGGCATACCCGGCCATGGCGTTGACGATCAAACCGGCCACCACGACACAGCCCGTGATCCACAGAGAGTTGAACATATACCGGCTGAAATCGACCCGAGAAAAAACATCGCCATAATTTTGTAGCGAGGCTTGATCGGGCAGCAAAGCTTTCCACGATCCGGCCTCAACCAGCACGCGTGCATCGGGTTTTAGGCTCCCGACCAGCATCAACAGAATTGGTGCGATAAAGAGCAGTGCCAGAGCAAGCAGGCTCAGGGTGATCGCGCTATTGATCCAGAAGCGTTTCATCCGATCTCCCGCTCCGGCTTGACCAGGCGCCGTTGTAACCCTGTAATCAATAATACGATGAGGAACAACACGACGGTGATCGCCGCCCCTTTCGCCACTTGTTGGCGGGTAAAAGCAGCCTGCACTGCCTCGTACATGGCCGTAGTGGTCGCATTGCGCGGTCCGCCCTGGGTCATGATCTGCACCTGGTCAAAGAGGCGAAAAGCGAGGATGGTTGTGACCAGCACGACGAAAATCAGCGTGTTACGCAGTTGCGGCAGAGTGATATTCCAGAACTGGCGCCAACGCGAAGCGCCATCGATGGATGCCGCCTCGTAGAGCTCGCCGGGGATCGTCTGTAGCCCGGCAAGAATAATCACCATTTGAAAACCTACTCCCTGC
>QIGV01000107.1 GCA_003230085.1 Gammaproteobacteria bacterium | reverse complement strand
CAATCTCGATGTCTGCCCTTTTGAGACCATTCATCATACGGCTATACGACAAGCCACATTCTCGTGCTGCAGCATTAATTCGTACAATCCATAAGGCACGGAACTGGCGTTTCTTCTGGCGTCTATCACGATAGGCATATTGAGCCGCTTTGGTAATAGCCTGAATTGCAACTCGATAGACATTCTTGCGGCGGCCACGGTATCCCTTCGCCTGGGCAATGACCTTTTTATGTCTGGCGCGGGCTGTGACCCCTCGTTTTACTCTTGGCATGACTTAACTCCTTAAAACCTTAACTATAGGGTAACATCTGGTTAATCGAATCGCTATCTGCTGAACAGATCAGCCCACTGGGACGCAATTGCCGCTTGCGCTTGGTGCTCTTCTTGGTGAGGATATGACTACGGTGTGACTGTCTAAACTTGAACCGTCCCGAAGCAGTTTTTGTAAACCGCTTCGCCGCTCCTCGATGTGTTTTTAACTTGGGCATCTTAATAAATTCTTCCGGATTGTGACTAAAATTCAGTTTTCTGTATCAGTTATTTTTTCTTTAATGGCGCCAAAACCATAACCATTTGCCGCCCTTCCATCTTGGGAAACTGCTCAACAACGCCATGCTCCACAAGATCTTTCTCTATCCTTTGCAGCAGATTGCGTCCTATCTGCTGGTGTGCCATTTCACGCCCTCGAAAACGCAGGGTAATTTTGGCCTTGTCACCGCCGCCGAGGAAGCGAATGATATTACGTAGCTTGATCTGGTAATCGCCTATATCAGTGCCAGGCCTGAATTTGACTTCCTTGACCTGGATCTGCTTCTGCTTTTTCTTGGCGGCATGGCGTTTTTTGCTCTCTTCAAACAAAAACTTCCCATAATCCATTACTCGGCAGACTGGCGGTTCTGAACCAGGGACGATTTCTACTAAATCCAGTCCTGCATCCTCAGCAAGCTGCTGGGCCTCACCAATTGAAACAACACCAACCTGTTCACCATCCGCGCCAATCAACCTTACCGTGGGTACCGTAACGGCATCGTTTAAGCGCAGCTCTTTATCTGCAGCGATACTTCAGTCCTCCAAAATAGCATGGCCGCGGCTCGCGATCTCGGTCTGGAATCGATTGGCGCATTGGTCCAGGGACATAACGCCAAGATCTTTACCGCTTTGCGTGCGCACGGCCACGGTATTACTTTCTACTTCCCGATCTCCTGCAACCAGCAGATAGGGAATCCGTTGTAATGTGTGCTCGCGGATTTTAAAGCCTATTTTCTCATTTCTCAAGTCTAAATTGACCCTGAGCCCTTGTTTTCTCAGGTATTCCACCACTTTTTTGGCATAATCCGCCTGATTATCAGTAATATTCATCACCACAGCCTGCACTGGCGCCAGCCATAATGGAAAATGGCCAGCATGTTCCTCGATCAAAATACCGATAAAACGCTCCAGGGAACCCAGTATCGCACGATGCAACATCACCGGTGCCTGTTTGCTGCCATCCTCTTCAATATAATGGGCGCCCAGGCGTCCCGGCATGGAAAAATCCACTTGAATGGTGCCGCATTGCCAGATGCGACCAATGCAATCCTTCAGGGAAAACTCAATTTTGGGACCATAAAAAGCCCCTTCTCCAGGTTGCAAGTCCCAATCCAGCCCCTTGTTATTCAGCGCCTTTTCCAGCGCATGCTCTGATTTGTCCCATGAGGCATCATCCCCTACCCTGTTTTCAGGCCGAGTGGATAACTTGATGATGACATCGTTAAAACCAAAGTCGGTGTAGACCTGAAACAGTAAATCAATAAAATCCGACACTTCATCCTGGATCTGCGCCTCGGTACAGAAGATATGGGCATCATCCTGGACAAAATTACGCAATCGCATTAAACCGTGAAGCGTTCCCGAGGGTTCATTACGATGGCAGGAACCGAATTCGGCCATGCGCAGGGGGAGATCCCTATAACTTTTCAGGCCCTGATTGAAGATCTGTACATGACAGGGGCAATTCATCGGTTTGATGGCGTAGTCGCGATTCTCCACCTGGGTGGTGAACATATCCTCACTGAATTTTTCCCAGTGTCCCGATTTTTCCCACAGACTGCGATCCACCATCAGGGGGGTACGCACCTCATGATAACCATGCTCAAGCAGCAGACCACGGATGTAATTCTCGATGGCCTGGTAAATCAACCATCCCTTGCCATGCCAGAAGATCATGCCGGGAGCTTCTTCCTGGGTGTGGTAGAGATCCAGCTGCTTTCCGATCTTGCGGTGATCACGTTTCTCGGCCTCTTCCAGGCGATGCAGGTACTGCTTCAGCGCCTTTTTATTGGGCCAGGCCGTACCATAGATGCGCTGCAGCATCTCGTTGTTTGAATCACCACGCCAATAGGCACCGGCCAGCTTTGTCAGTTGGAAGGCCTTAATCTTGCCGGTGCTGGGAACATGCGGGCCACGGCACAAATCAATAAAATCGCCTTGCTGGTACAGAGACAGACTTTCATGGGCAGGAATGGCCTCGACGATTTCCGCCTTGTAGCGCTCACCCATATTATTGAAAAAATCTATTGCGTCCTCGCGGGACATCTCACTGCGTGTCACCGGGAGATCCTGGCTTGTTAATTCCGCCATTTTCTTTTCAATGGCTTCCAGATCCTCCGGTGTGAAGGAACGTTCGAAGGCAAAATCATAGAAGAAGCCATCCTCGATCACCGGACCTATGGTGACCTGGGCAGAGGGAAACAGGCTCTTGACCGCCTGGGCCAATAAGTGGGCACAAGAGTGGCGGATAATTTCCAGCCCCTCAGGATCCCGATCGGTAATGATAGCAACATTGGCATCCTGATCGATGGCATGAGAAAGATCCACCAGGTTCTCACCAACCCTGCCCGCCAGCGCCGCCTTGGCCAACCCAGGGCCGATGTCGGCAGCAAGTTCGGCGATGGATACAGGCCGGTCATATTGACGGGTGCTATTATCGGGTAGTGTTATCGTCGGCATCGGATTTCGTGAAATTTTTCAATGTCTGATCATCAAATACGGTTTTTCATGTGCCCGCATGAAAAAAGCACTGCTAAAAACAGTGCTTGTTAAATAAGGATATTTGGTAGGCGCGATTGGATTCGAACCAACGACCCCCACCATGTCAAGGTGGTGCTCTAACCAACTGAGCTACGCGCCTAAAAAATCAGCTACAAGATACTAGATTCAAGGTGGCTATTGCAAGGGATATCAGTAAAGGTACAAGGGGAAAGATACAAGGGTCAAGTACAAGGAGGATGGTAGTCTACGTAGTGTTACAGTCTTTTTTTGCCTAGCCCGAGACTTCCATCCTGCAAGGCCTGGAGCTGATTTCGAACCTTTGCGGCCTCCTCAAACTCAAGATCACGGGCATGTTGATACATCTGCTTTTCCAGCTGAGCGACCTTTTTGCACAGCTGTTCAGGTGAAAGAGCACCATATTCGATCACTTGCTCAGCGACCCTGGCATAGTCCTTAGCCCTGGATTTGGTGCTTGAAAAAACCCCATCTATCAGCTCCCGGACAGCTTTTTTTACACCAGTAGGGATAATGCCGTGGGCCTTATTATGCGCCATTTGCTTCTCCCGCCTACGGTCCGTTTCATCGATAGCGCGCTGCATTGATCCTGTCATCCGGTCGGCATAAAGAATAGCGCGACCATTGAGATTGCGGGCAGCGCGTCCAATGGTCTGGATCAGGGAACGATCAGAACGCAAGAAACCCTCCTTGTCCGCATCCAGGATAGCGACCAGGGACACTTCCGGGATATCCAGTCCTTCACGTAATAAATTGATCCCCACCAGCACATCAAACTCGCCTAAACGCAGATCACGGATGATTTCAACCCGCTCAACAGTATCGATGTCTGAGTGCAGGTAACGGACTTTAACCCCATGTTCGGCCAGAAATTCGCTAAGATTCTCTGCCATTCGCTTGGTGAGAGTCGTCACCAGGACTCGCTCATTGAGAGGCGTTCGTTTTCTGATTTCCGACAGCAAATCATCGACCTGGCTCTCTACCGGGCGCACCTCAAGTTCTGGATCGATCAGCCCAGTAGGCCTGACCAGCAGATCAACGACGGCGCCCGCGTGTTCCGCTTCGTATGCTCCAGGCGTCGCGGAGGTAAAGATCATTTGTGGCGCCAGCTTTTCAAATTCCTCAAAGCACAGCGGGCGGTTGTCCAGTGCAGATGGCAAGCGGAAACCATATTCAACTAGATTGGTCTTGCGCGCTCGATCACCACGATACATCCCACCAAGCTGGGGGATGGTCACATGGCTCTCATCGACCACCAGCAATGCATTGTCTGGCAGGTAATCAAACAGTGTTGGCGGCGGCTCACCGGCTTTTCTTCCGGAAAGATAGCGAGAGTAATTCTCGATTCCCGAGCAATAGCCAATCTCCTGCATCATTTCGATATCAAATCGGGTACGCTCTTCCAGGCGTTGCGCCTCCACCAGCTTGTTGGACTCCCGTAGCTGGCTCAAGCGCTCACGTAGTTCTTCCTTGATGATGTCAATTGCGCCCATGATGGTGTCACGCGGCGTCACATAATGCGTCTTGGGATACACCGTCAGGCGAGGCACCCTGCGCAATATCTCTCCGGTCAGCGGGTCAAACCAGGCCAGCGATTCGATTTCATCATCAAACAGCTCCACCCTTATCGCCTCGCATTCTGATTCGGCAGGGAAGACATCAATGACATCGCCTCTGACCCGGAAGTTGCCGCGGTGCAGTTCCACATCATTGCGGGTATATTGGATATCCGTCAGTTTCTGCAAAAGTCCGCGCCGCTCGACGGTATCCCCCTTGACCAGATGCACCACCATGCTCAGATAGGCACGTGGGTCTCCCAGACCATAGATTGAAGACACCGAGGCAACAATGATAGCGTCGCGCCGCTCCAGAAGTGCCTTGGTCGCCGAGAGGCGCATTTGTTCGATGTGCTCATTGATCGAGGCATCTTTCTCAATAAAGGTGTCTGATGAAGGCACGTAGGCCTCTGGCTGGTAGTAGTCGTAGTAGGAGACGAAATACTCCACGGAATTTCCCGGGAAAAAATCTCGCATCTCACTGTATAACTGTGCTGCGAGCGTCTTGTTGGGTGCCAGAATCAGTGTAGGCCGCTGGACATGGTTAATGACATTGGCGATGGTAAAGGTCTTACCAGAGCCGGTGACACCTAGTAGGGTCTGATGCGCAAGACCGCACTCCAGCCCATCGATGAGCTGCCGGATCGCCCTTGGCTGGTCACCGGCAGGCTTGAAATCAGAATGCAGTTGAAATGTTTTTTCCATGGGAATTTTTGCCGTATACTTAAAAAGCCTGTTGACTACTTCAAACAAAAAATATTCCTGGACGACATGACCGTGCAACTATCACAAAGAGTGCAACGCATCAAACCTTCCCCGACGCTCGCAATCACTGCCCGCGCCGCCCAATTGCGTGCAGAAGGTAAAGATATCATTGGCTTTGGCGCAGGAGAGCCTGACTTCGATACCCCGCAGCCTATCAAGCAAGCGGCCATTGAGGCCATCAATGCCGGCTTCACCAAATACACCGCAGTGGCAGGAACGATCGAACTGAGAACGGCTATCTGTAACAAGTTTCGTCGCGATAACCAGTTCGAGTATACACCTGATCAGATACTGGTGTCCGTTGGCGGTAAACAAAGCTTCTACAACTTGGCCCAGGCCCTGCTCAATGCCGGCGACGAAGTCATCATTCCAGCCCCGTACTGGGTTTCATACCCGGACATGGTGCTGCTGGCAGAGGGCGAGCCGGTCATCATCCCCGCCGGACTGGAACAGGGATTCAAGATCACACCCGCCCAACTGGAACAGGCCATTAGCGAGCGCACCCGCCTGATCGTGATTAACAGCCCTTCCAACCCCACCGGCGCCACCTACACGCGGGATGAATTGGCCGCCCTGGGGGCAGTCATCAAACAACATCCGCAAATTATCGTTGCCAGCGATGATATCTATGAACATATCCTGCTCACTGATGAGCCCTTTACCAACATCCTGATGGCCTGCCCTGAACTCCATGATCAGGCCATCATACTCAACGGTGTTTCCAAGGCCTATTCCATGACCGGTTGGCGCATCGGCTATGCCGCGGGACCCATTAAACTCATCAATGCGATGAAAAAAATCCAGTCGCAGAGCACTTCCAATCCCACTTCTATCTCGCAGGTAGCGGCCCAGGCGGCACTGGAAGGCGATCAAACCTGCATTGAAGTCATGACCAGGGCCTTTAAAGAACGTCATGAATTTGTTGTCGATGCACTAAACGCCATCAATGGTGTCGAATGTCTGCGTTCAACCGGTGCCTTTTATGCCTTCCCCCAGATGCAAAAAGTCATTGAAGGTATTGACGGCATAGATGATGATGTCGCGTTTGGAGAGTTCCTGATCAACGAGGCCGGCGTCGCACTGGTGCCAGGCTCCGCCTTTGGCGCACCAGGCTACATGCGCCTGTCATTCGCCACCAGCATGGAAAACCTGCGTGACGGAATCAACCGTATCAGCAAGCTATTGTAGAAAAACCGGGGTCAGACTTCAGTTTCTTTCTTCACCCTACAACATGTTATAGGGTGAAGAAAGAAACTGAAGTCTGACCCCGGTTTTTTGAATTGGCTCCCCGGGACGGACTCGAACCGCCGACAAAGTGATTAACAGTCACCTGCTCTACCAACTGAGCTACCAGGGAATCGTGCTCAAACAAGGCGTGTATACTACTGAATCAGATAACATTGGGTCAATAGTCCCTGAAATAAAATATTATTGCCCCTCGACACCCTTGATGACGATACCTGTAGTGAATATGACTTGGCAGTTCAGACATGAAAGACGACCCTAAAATCAGCGCTGATGATAAAGCCTTATTCAGAAAATCAGTTAAAAATATCAGACAGTTAAACCAGGATCGTGTCACCCCGGCAAAGCAACGCCGGCAGCCCGGTGCACGGCGGATGCGGGGAGATGAAGGCGGGGAACAGGAAGATATGCTGTCTGATGCCTTTGATCCGGCCGAGCTTGAAGCCGGAGAAGAGCTGCTCTTTGCACGTCCAGGCATCCAACATACCGTACTGAAGAAACTAAAACGTGGGCAAATCAGTATTTCAGCCGAACTCGACCTTCATGGCATGATCGTGTCACAAGCCCGCCAGGCCCTGACGCAATTCCTTCGGGAATGCCAGATCAAGCGTTCACGTTGTGTCCGCATTATCCACGGCAAGGGGCACAGTTCGCCTCACGGAAAAGCCAAACTGAAAACCAGGGTCAATGCGTGGTTGCAACAACGTGATGATGTGCTCGCATTCTGTTCTGCGCGCCCGATTGACGGTGGCACTGGTGCCGTTTATGTACTACTGAAACGTAATTAGTGCCCGTCCGGAAACGTGGCACCAGCATCATTCGCGGCTGAAGCCGCTCCTACAAAACCAGGTGCATTACTAAATTCATTGCAGGAGCGGCTTCAGCCGCGAAGAAAATAGCACCATTTCTGGACGAACACTCATTAGTAATATTCAAACGAGTATCACCGGGCACGCTTGAGTCCATTACGGTCAAAATCACGTTCTGTGAATCCATTACGAAATTTATAGTCACTCCAGATCAGACGCGTGGCCTTACCCGTCTGGTGGTTTTCCATATACATTTCATCGGCACGCCAGTATTGATTCAAATATTGCTTGAGCTTGATATAGGTCAGAGTCTTCAATAACACGTTCTTCCGATCATAAAATTCTACCTTTTGCCAGCGGTACTCGGCCTTGTCGAGCCACGCGATCTGGCGTGTATAACCTGACAATTTGTCAACGGGATAACGCTCAACCACGAAGCATTCAAGCCCGTTGCAGGGCTCTTCACGGAGAAATTTATAGGTATATTTTTCCACTTCCTGTGAACTAAGATCTTCATAGGCAAATTCACTACCCATAAACGAACCTGATTTATTGCGGCTTGCGATTCGTTTGACTCGTTTGAGCGCCGGCAGGTACAACCATTGATCATCAATCCCGGTCTTGTGTGAAAAGGTCAGCAGAGCCGTCCCTTTGACATCGGCCGGGCGATCAAAAATGGACATGCTCTTGTCACCGTCCCCGAGCACTTCCAGCGTCTTGATGCGCAGATAGCGGACGCTTTCATCACCGTGACGATTAGTCAGTATCATTTTGAGGCTGGCTTTTGAATCCCCAAAACCATCATCACGTTGCTGTGCTTCCGTGGCAATGGCAAGCCCCTTTTCAGCGGCAGTCAGCGCATGGGCGCTAAGCGGAAGAAGAGTCAGCAGTAGTGCGGGTAGAATCAGTCTCATTCCGTTTCTCCTCGATTTTCATCAGTAGCGGCGGTAAGAATAGAAAATCTGCGGCTAGCGCTAAAGCCAGTGTCAGTGCGGTCATCAAGCCCATGCTGGAATTGAGCTCAAATGCCGACAGGGACAGCACAAGAAAGCCCACAATCAGTACCAGAGAGGTAATCCACAAGGCCATGCCGACAGTCGTAAAGGCATAGCGGATCGCATCAGGCGCATCCATGCCCTGTTCTCGCCGGGCGCGCTGGTATTTACTCAGAAAATGGACGGTATCATCAACCACGATGCCCAGCGTCATTCCGATCACAACGGATAAGGCCAAGCCAACCTGGCCAACAAATATCCCCCACAGGCCAAACGCCATACCCGCAGGTACCAGGTTGGGAATCATACTGGCGAGCCCGACTTTCACTGAGCGCAAAGCAACCACTAATATCAATGAAATCAGAATCAAGGCCAGCACAGTACCCGTCAACATGCTGGTGATATTTCGTGCGCCAATATAGGCAAACATGATGGAAGTGCTAGCCGCCGGCGTCTGCAATGCAGGTGCATTTGCCTTTAACCATTGCTGCGCACGTTGATCCAGGGCAAGAATCTCATTGGATGAAATACTCTTCAGGGTAACTGTAAATCGGGTAGCGGACTTATCCAGATTAATCTGATTATTGAGGTCCAGACCATAAGGCAGGGACATTTCATAGAGAAACAAATACTGTGCGGCCAGGTCACGTTGCTCCGGCATCCTGTAATAGGCAGGATCATCACCATGAAGATTTTTATTGAGCCGCTTCATGACATCGCTAATGGTGTTGACATGCAGTGTTTCAGGTTGCTCCTGATACCAGGATGCAAATCGTTCTACGCTGTTCAGGTAGGCAGGCTCATTGATACCCCCCGCCTCCCCGGCCGGCAATGAATATTCAATTTGATAGATGCCGGTCAGGTTAGCCGTCGCAAAGTCTGTGGCACGACGAAAATCGACAGTCTCATCGAAGTACTCAACAAACACATCATTCAACTCATTTTTAGGAATAAAGGCCAGCAGGAACACAATCACAGCGGCCATGCCCCAGAACAGGCCGGTGCGTCGGCGCACTACGAAATCGCCAAAACGCGCCATGACCTGACTGCCAGTACTTTGCCCTGCGGATATCCTGACCGGCAACAACATCATCATGGCCGGTAGAAAAGACACCGAAAGTATAAAGGCGGCTGCCACACCCATGGCGACAATATTACCCAGGTCCCGAAACGGTGGCGCATCGCTGAAATTCATACTCATAAAACCAATAATGGTGGTAATGCTGGTCAGGAAGACAGGCTGCAGATTAATACGCAGGCTTTCAGTCATCGCCGCGTACTTGTCAGCTCCGGCCCGCATGGCGCCAATAAAACCCACCAGTATGTGCACACAATCCGCGATGGCTATTGTCAAGATGATGGTCGGCGCGGCTGAGCTGGGCGGGGTCAGGCGAATACCCAGCCAGCCGGTCATTCCCATCGCCGCTACGATTGAAAAAAGGATGACCAACACGGTCACGATCGTACCGCTGATGACCCGCAACAACAGCGCCAGCAATAAAATAACAATCAGGAACATCAACGGTACCAGGTTCTGCATGTCTGTCTTGGAAGCCTCCGGGAAGGCGTTGTTCAACATGGAGATCCCGGTAAGATAGACCTCAAGATCCGGGTAATTGTCGCGCACCTGCTGCGCCAGATCACGCACAAAGGCGGCTACCTCTGGCACCTCTCTTCCTTCATCTACACCAGGGAGCTGAATGGTGACATTGACGCCGCTCACATGCCCGGAAGGCGATACCAGGCGATTGACCAGCTGTGGTTCCTGCAACGCAACTTCCTTGATTTTCCGCAGCGCCGCATCGTCCAGCGCCCGCGCATCAACGACCAGGTCTTCCACAACCAGGTCATCTTCAGTGGCATAGGTATGTTGAAAATTTGTTAGCGAATCAACCCGTAGTGAATAGGGTATCTGCCAGGATTCATTGGTCAGCCATTCGATGCCCGCCAGAGACTCCCGTGTGAACACCTTGCCACTCTTCGGCGCCACCACGAACAGGACATTATCATTCTTGGTATAGGTGTCCTGAAGCGCCTCAAAGGCATTTAACTGGGGATTTTCCTCACTGAAGAAAACCCGGTAATCCGTGGTAAATTCAATCCAACGACCGCCACTGGCAGCAAACAATACCAGCACAGTTGTGGCTATCACCACCAGCCAACGCCATTTCAGGATAAAATTTGCGTAACGCTCTGCCATACGTCTCCCTGTAACATTGATATGGAGCCTGTCGCTATTTCCAGTGGCAGGAAATTGCAGGTAACGAAGAAAAGATTTTCTGGTAAACTATCGCGCTTTTCATAATAACTATAGTGCAACATCTGCATCCAGTCCAACATCTACAGGAATACACTAGTTCGATAGCCAAACCCTGATGAACGAAGCTAACCTATTCAAACCGATTCTGCCAGAGACGAGCGAGACCCACTGTCATTGGGGAAAGCTTTATGGCAGCAGTCTGGGGCTGGCGATCAGCAATGCCAGTCAGCACCACAAGGGGCTGATCGTGGTTGTTACCGCTGACATGCGCAAGGCTGAACAGCTGGCCAATGAACTCAATTTTTACATGGGGAAGCGGTCCGCAGAGACGCTACTAGCGCTACCTGACAGGGAAACCCTGCCCTATGATATTTTCTCACCCCACCAGGATATTATTTCTGATCGCCTGTACACCCTTCAGAAACTGCCCACCCTACAGCAGGGTGTCCTGATTGTCCCTGTCGATACCCTGATCGTCAGGTTGCCGCCCCGTGAGTATCTGGAAGCAAACAGCCTGATCATCAATACCGGCGACCGCCTGAATCTCGGAACCTTTCGGGAACGCCTTGACAGCAGCGGCTACCGCTGCGTCTCTCAGGTCATGGAACATGGTGAATATTCAGTCAGAGGGAGTCTGATCGACCTCTACCCGATGGGAAGCAGACATCCCTTCCGGGTTGATCTTTTCGATAATGAAGTTGACAGCATTCGTACCTTTCACCCGGGAGACCAGCGCTCAACCGGGCAGATTGAGCATATCCGTCTGCTGCCCGCCAATGAATTCCCCCTCGACGAGTCATCGGTGGCGCGTTTTCGTCAGGCCTGGCGTAGCCTTTTTCAAGGCGATCCACAGCGTAGCCTCATCTATCGGGAGGTCAGCAACCATGCCGCGCCAGCAGGCATCGAATATTACCTGCCATTATTTTTTGAAAAAACCAACACCCTGTTTGACTATCTGCCGGCGCAGTCGGTAGTGCTATTTGACAAACAAACCGAAGCCACTTGCATGCAGCGCTGGACGCAGATCAACGAGCGCTACGAACAGGGCCGCCATGATATCGAGCGCCCCCTGCTGGCACCGGACAAGGTCTTTCTGCCCCCTCCCGAGACAATGGCCAATATCCTTTCCCAGCCACACTGCGATATTCAGACATTTGAGCTGGAAGACCGCCCGGGATGTTACAATTTTATGTCCCACGCCTCGCCCATCCTTAGTCATACCACCCCAGTCAGCGGGCAGACGGCCCCGTTGAATGACTTTATTGCCAGTTTTGAGGGGCGGGTCCTGTTGGTGGCCGAAACCACCGGCAGAAGGGAAATCATACTGGAAATGCTCCACAGCAATGATTATTTTCCCACCGCTTTCGATTCCTGGCAGGGCTTCCTCGACGGTGATGCAAAACTGGGCATTACAGTGGCCATGCTGGACGATGGCCTGGTGATTGATGCACCACCGGTTGCCGTTATATCGGAATCTCAAATTTTCGGTGAACATGTCATGCAACGCCGACGCCGTAAGCGCCGGGACCGCGACAGTGACGCCATCATCCGTAATCTCACCGAACTGCATAGTGGCGCGCCCGTTGTCCACGAAGAACATGGCGTGGGACGCTACCTTGGTTTACAGACCCTGGACATCGGCGATATCACAACCGAATATCTTGCCCTGGAATATGCCGGTGATGACAAGCTATATGTGCCGGTATCATCCCTGCACCTGATCAGCCGCTATACCGGTGCCTCTCCAGAGCAAGCGCCATTGCACAAGCTGGGTAGCCCTCAATGGCAAAAGGCCAAGCGGCGCGCCGCTCAAAAAGCCCACGATGTTGCCGCTGAATTACTGGATATCTACGCTCGCCGTCAGGCCCGGGAAGGTTATGTGTTCCCGAGCCCGGATGATCAATACGCAGCCTTTGCCGCCAGCTTTCCCTTTGAGGAAACACCTGACCAACTGGACACCATCAACGATGTCATTGCCGACATGACCTCAATCCAGCCGATGGACCGACTGGTGTGCGGCGATGTCGGCTTTGGAAAGACTGAGGTTGCCATGCGCGCTGCCTTTATGGCCGTACAGGGTGATAAACAGATAGCGGTTTTGGTGCCAACCACCCTGCTGGCCCAGCAGCACTTCCAGAATTTCCGCGACCGGTTTTCGGAATGCCCGGTACGCATTGAGGTACTGTCCCGATTCCGCACACCAAAGGAACAGCAAGTCATCATTGCTGATACCAAAGCCGGTAAAATAGATATTCTTATCGGCACCCACAAATTGTTGCAGAAAGATGTCGTCTACAAAAGACTGGGGCTGGTCATTATCGATGAAGAACACCGCTTCGGCGTCAAACAGAAAGAGCGTTTCAAAGAACTGCGCGCCGAGGTTGATGTTTTAACGCTGACTGCCACTCCGATTCCTCGCACGCTCAATATGGCGCTCTCGGATCTGCGCAGCCTATCGATTATAGCCACCCCTCCCCTGCAACGTTTGGCAGTCAAGACCTTTGTCAGGGAATGGGATAATGCCTTACTGAAGGAAGCCTGCCTGCGCGAAATACGCCGCGGCGGACAGATTTATATCCTGCACAATGAAGTACGCACCATCGACAAGATCATGAAGCAACTTGAAACACTCATGCCAGAGGTGCGCATCCGCTTTGCTCATGGGCAAATGCCCGAGAGGGAACTGGAGCAGATTATGCTCGATTTTTATCACCAGCGTTTCAGCATCCTGTTGTGTACAACGATTATCGAGAGTGGCATCGACGTACCCAACGCCAATACCATCATCATCAATCGCGCAGATAAACTAGGGCTGGCGCAGCTTTATCAGTTGAGGGGGCGTGTAGGGCGTTCTCACCACCAGGCCTACGCCTATCTGATCGTACCGCCGCACAGCGCCATGACCGCCGACGCAATCAAGCGGCTGGAGGCGATTGAATCAATTGAGGACCTGGGTGCTGGCTTTACACTCGCCACCCATGACCTGGAGATTCGCGGTGCCGGCGAGCTGCTCGGTGAAGGCCAGAGTGGTCAGATCCAGGAAATAGGCTTCACCCTGTATACAGAGATGCTGGAAAAAGCGGTGGCAGATATTAAATCCGGGAAACAGCCGTCACTAGACCAACCACTACATTCACAGACTGAGGTTGACCTGCATATTCCAGCATTGATCCCGGATGATTATCTACCGGATGTGCACAGCCGCCTCGTCTTGTATAAACGTATCGCCAATGCCAAAAACCAGAATGAACTCGACGAACTCCAGGTCGAAATGATTGACCGTTTCGGGCTGCTACCGGAGCCAGTTAAAAGCCTGTTTATGGTAACAGATCTAAAATTACACGCCCAACGACTGGGCATATTAAAAATTGATGCTGCGGCTACAAATGGACGCATCATTTTTGACCAGCAACCTCAGATTGATCCCGCCATATTGATCCACCTCATACAGGAATATCCCCAGCGCTATAAATTTGATGGCAAGAATAAATTACGCTTTCAAATAGACAATGACGATGTGAACGAACGAGCCAAATTGATCAGACAATTGCTCGCCACCCTGGCAGGTGATTGAGGGTCCTTCCCTCAATCACCTGCCCTACTCTCATTTTTTCGCTATCTCATATATTGCATTACTATTGGGTAATGGTCAGAATATAAACATATAGAATCGTTCGAAAATTTAAGATCCACGATAGGGTGCTCAATAAAATATTTAATGAGAAAATACATGAAGGTCTGGATGTGTCTAGTATTGCTAATTCCTGTCTAATAGTGGACATGAATTTTCAGATATGGATATATGTCCAGATATGAAAACTCTATCCAGTAACTGTTAGCTGTAATAAATGGATTAAATATTTATGCAAGAATTCTCATTAGAAAAAATATCTGAAAATATACATTACGGAAAGACTCGAGATTACTTTAAAGAAGTATATTCATCATACACAAATCAGAATTATCGCTCTGCAGTTGTCATGCTGTGGTCAGTTGCAGTATGCGACATAGTATTTAAGTTGCAAAATCTTATTGATTTATATGCAGATGCATCCGCAAAAGAAATATTAGATAGCGTAACAGCTCTTCAAAACGCTAACTCTAAATCATCAGAATGGGAATTAAAGCTTATCGAGGACGTGCATCGAAAAACAAATTTACTTGATACATCAGAATATGAAAACTTAAGGTATTTGCAGCAACAGCGCCACTTGTCTGCACACCCAGTGTTAAATTCTGAACGAGAACTACATTCACCAAATAAAGAAACAGTTCGTTCATTACTGCGTAACACTCTAGAAGGACTGCTAATAAAACCTCCATTTTACACCCAGCATATAATGGACGAACTACTGGCTGATATTTCTGAAACTTCTGCAGCATTAAACACAAGAAAAAAAGTAAAAAAATATGTTGTTAGTAGGTATTTGACCCGAACCACCCCTGCAGTTGAACTTAATATGTTTCGTTCACTATGGAAATTGGTGTTTAAGCTAGATGACGATAATTGCGAAAAAAATAGAAAAATCAATCTTTATACACTTGAAGTATTAGCAGCAAGAAATGCTGACCAATTAGTTGCGTTCATTAGTGGTGATGTTGATTATTTTAGTAATATTGCATCAACTGGTAATCCTTTGTCGCATTTGGTTTATTTTTTATCATCTAACTCAAATTTATTTCCATTACTCAGTGATGACGCCCGCCTCAAAATTGAACACAATGTAAGTACAGACGAGGCAGGTAAAACAATGGGCTGGTTTATTAAAGATAATCTAGATGCCCATGCAACCGACTTAGAAAGTTGGATTAAGAGCGAAGAACATCCTAGCTTTGTGCCTGATCAATTCAATACGCTATTACAAATATCAGATACAGAAGAATGGCAAGAGTGTGTTTGTAAATTAATAGCAACATATTACACAGTAAGTTTAAGCTACGACCAAGCTGACAAAAGATTTCAGGTTGCAATACCCACACATATAAACAAATTTAATAAAGATGCGCTCATTTACTTAGCGCAAGAAATTGAAAAGAATGGACAGTGTCATGACCGTGGCAGAGCAAGACAAGACTACGAAGTAATTAAAGAACGAATTGATGAACTTTTTAATGATGATTTCAATTATGATGATTTGCCATCATTTAAAAATAGAGTTGTAGTTGCTGAATAAAACAGCTAACAAGGCGCTGCAGTTGACCCAGCAATACGCCGTTTCGCTTCGCTGCACGCCGCATCGCGGGTCAACTGAGCTTAAGCGTTATATTTAATTATGAATAAAAGTCATTCATTTAAAGAGGCATTAAAAAAACAGTATTCGCTGATTGTTATAGCCATATTAATTGTTGGTGCCTTTGCGTGGAAGCTTTATCCCGTAAATACACTAAATAAAATCGGAGTATTCTCTGCCATAATTATTATTGTAGGTTTATTTACACTTTGGGCAGTTCATAAAGCAGGTTACAAAAAACTCTGTCCGAAATGTAGTGCTGATATTTTTCCATTTATGGAAATCGGGGAAGCCTCTAAAGTAGAAATTATATATTGTCCAATCTGCGGTGAAAAAGTGTCGAATGGAATTGGTTGATGACGCACTTGCTACCTGAACGTTGCTATGAATAAAAATACTGATTTTAAAAAAGCAACAAAAAAAGTGGTATCACTTGCTGTTTTGTATGTTGGATTGATGTTGCTTGTTCTTTGGTTGCTAGTTCCACTGGATGGGCTGTATGAAATTAGTATTTATTCGAGTGTTGTCTTGTTTCTAGGTTATTGTGCGTTGCGTGATATTAAACGAAATATATACAAAATGATTTGTCAAAACTGTAAAACCGATATATATCCATTTATTTGCGCTGGCGAATCAATACGCTCTCCAATAAAACACTGCCCAGTTTGTGGGGATATAGTTGAAAAAATATAACAATGCGCTTCAACACGGACGATAGTTCCTACGCTTAAATGGACACTCTGAACTAACCATTCAGGAGTGTTTAGAATGCCAAAACCAGGACCCAGGACGACCTATAAATACAGTGAAGAATTCAAGGCGACGGCAGTACGCCTGAGCCAATTGCCGGATGTGGCAATACAAGATGTGGCTG